>JBPXJX010000652.1:0-4613 GCA_051715525.1 Bacteroidales bacterium | reverse complement strand
TAGGAATCTTTTGATAATATCATGGGCTACATTAAAAAGGCAAAAGAATCGAACGAGGCTGAAATTGTATTTGGAGGAAACGGAGATAAATCGGTTTGCTACTTCATCGAACCAACGGTTATTCTCACCTCAAATCCTCATTTCCTTACTATGGAAGAAGAGATATTTGGACCTGTTCTTACCATCTATCTATACGAGGACAGCGAGTTCGAGAAAACACTTGAAATTTGCGATCAAACCTCACCATACGCTTTAACAGGTGCAATCTTTGCGACTGATCGCATCGCTATTAACCAGGCCATGGAAAAATTGCGCTATGCTGCCGGTAACTTCTACATCAACGACAAGCCAACTGGTGCTGTTGTAGGGCAACAACCCTTCGGAGGAGCACGTGCATCGGGAACAAATGACAAAGCGGGTAGTTCACTTAACCTTTTGCGCTGGACCAATGCCCGAACCATTAAAGAGACGCTAAACCCACCAATGGATTATAGATACTCATTTATGAAAGATGAAATTTGCAGATAAATGAAAAAGCCGCCTAAAAAACAGGCGGCTTTTCATCTATAAATAATGAGGTTTATAGTTCAAGTATCTTTCGAGTGGTCTCCAAATTATTGACTTTTACTTTTACAATATAGGTTCCTTTAGCCAATCCAATCTCTTTTGCTGAGAAGAGATAAGTATATTCACCTGCCTCTTCATACTTATTGGAAAGATTTGCAATCCTTTTTCCAATTAAATCATAAACATCAACAATCACTTTTGCTCTTTCATTGAGTTGTAACTTAATATTAACTCTTTCATAATAAGGATTTGGGAATACTTCTACATTATAAGTAGAAACGGCATCACTAATACCCTTTATCGATGTCATTACTTTCGAATTAAAGGCTGCCTTCGTTGTTGAACTGGTTTGCCCATTATCATAAGTATAATTACACTTGATGAACACTAAAATGGGAAAGCGATGCTCGTTTACATACCATCTATAGGCCGTTTCTTCAATTTTAACTTTACTGCCATTTAGATTCTGATCATATACCTTAACCTCTTTAACACGCAAAACATTTCTGTATGATTTGCCTTCGGGTAAAACAAGCGTTCCAATCCCATCACCACTTACCTTATAATTACCTGACAGTTTGCCAATCTCTTTGTTATCAGCAAAATATGTACCCTCGAAATCGCCACTATAAAAACTGTTATACGAAAACGGATAACGCATTTTCACAAAGGGTTTTGAGTATTCAAGGGCAAAAGAACCATTACTAGACAAATAGCCAAACTGCTCAAGAGCATTACTATTTGAGTTAAAGAAAAAATAGCTCCCAAACTCCTCAAGCATTGTATTTGTAAATACAAATCTATCAGCACCCTTAACAAGTGAGGGTGATTGAATACTTCCGACGAAATTATTTGTACCCTCGAGCATCGAAAAATCCCAAGTTACATTTTGACCACTACTCCCTGGCTCAAGGTATTTAGTAAGCATCATGGGATTTTGCTCATTGGGAAGCAATCCATGCGATTTATAGGTTAGGATTGTTTGTGCATTTAAGCCAAAAGCTACAATTAACCCTGATACGAGTAGAAGTATTCTTTTCATCGCTATAAGTATTGGATATCAGTAAATATACAAACAATTACAGGTATTGTCAACCCTTACTTTTAATATTGATACAAAATCTAGTCCAACTCCATAAAAAAACTAAAAATTTTTTCGTTCAATAATAAATCGAGATATAAAATAAAAAAGTGCAATGTATCCTAAACACACTAATGATGCTGCCCATACACCTAATGTTTCTGGCATGATGCCCATACTCTGAAAGCTTGGAGACTGTCCGTTTATCTGAATCATATTCTTTGATGCAATTCCAAGAAAATCGGGCATTGGAGTTAAATTGGATATGATTTTAATTGGAAAAAATTTATCAATTGCATCGGGGAAGAACGCCCTAAGAATAGGCTCACCGGGAAAAAAGAAAAGAATGAATGTAACTATTGATAATGCATTATTTTTAATCAACAATGCTATGAGCATACCAAGCATCATATAGGCCAATGCTTGTTCAAAAAGAACTAATACAAAGGGGAATTTTTCAAACATGCTTGAAAGAGAAACTGAATCGGAGTATATAGTTCCTAATAAAAAACCTGTCAGAACAACTAATAGCAAAGCGTAAATGGCTAATGTTGCAGCCACTGCTACTTTTGCATTAAGTAGCTGAACACGGCTAACACCATCTAAAATCTGCTTTCGAAATGTTCTAAACTGATACTCGTTTCCTACAAGAACAATTGCGATAATTCCTAATAGCATGTTAAACCAGCTTGCCACCCACGAAAGAGTTTCCCATACTTGAGGAAACGAAACAAATATTCCAAGTTTAATTCCCTGGAGATTCAAATCAACTTGCGATCCAATTAATACTACTAACAAAAACAAAGCAGCATGAAGAATTACTATAGTTTTAAAAACAGGGTAACCTAGTGTTTTTATGAATTCGAGTTTTAGTATTTTTTCCATAAGTATTACAATTTTTCATTTTTACCAATCAATTCGAGGAATTGTGATTCGAGCGATCGATGCTTCAGTTCAATCCTGCTTAATACAATACCACATCCTAATAACCATGAGTTTAATGCAGTTGGCGAATAATCATCAGCTAATTCTACAAAAAGAGTAGAATTCTCTACACCAACAACCTTACAGCTGGCATTTTGACTAAGCTGGACTTTGAGTAATTCAATGTTATCAGACTCCAGTAAAACGATCCTTTTCTCTATAAGCAAATCTGAAACCTTACCGGAAGCAATACATTTTCCTTTTTTAAGAATTATAACGCTAGGACAAACCTTTTCAACTTCATCGAGGATATGGCTTGCCATAATAATTGTCTTACTCTTAGCGGCTTGCCTCTTGATAACTTCTCGAACCTCAGCAATTCCTTCAGGATCGAGGCCATTGGTTGGTTCATCGAGAACAAGCACCTCAGGATCGCCCAATAGAGTGCTTGCTATGGCTAATCGCTGTTTCATACCTAGAGAAAGCGTAATAAATTGAGATTTACTTCGATTCAATAATCCAACTTCACTCAACACGCGTTGGATATCCCCTTCGCCATAGCCACGAGCCAATGCAGTAATTTGAAGATTTTTCTCAAGATTAAGATATGGATAGAAGTAAGGAACCTCGAGCAGCGCTCCAATACGACGATTTGCCATTTCGCCCTTTAAGCCATTAAACCAGCTAAAATTGCCACCTGTTGGGCTAATTACTGAAAGTATAATAGAAAGCGCAGTAGTTTTACCGCTACCATTTGGGCCAAGCAGCCCAACTACATCACCACGTTGAACACTGAATGAAAGTTGATCTACAGCAGTGATGCTTCCAAATACTTTGCTAATTGAATTTACGCTAAGTACTGTTTCCACAATAATAATTTTTGTTTTATTTGTTAAATATAATATTTCGACATTCCATATACCTTATTTGTAAAGACTGTTTATTTGCATTTTTGTAACAAATCTCTAAATTTTCCTTAGCCTTAAGATATCAGAAGCTAAGCATCAGTCCCTTGGTTAATGAAAAAAGGTTGGTAGAACCAACCTTTAAATAGAAAATCACGTTTAGCTTAGTTTCCTAATTCGGATAAGAATTTAATTCTGATTAATCGAATTTCTTCTTCGTTAAAATCTTCATCGCCTAAATATTTCAATGCCTCGTCAATTGACTCGGTTTCGGCTTTAGTTTGAAAATATTCAAAAATCTCTTCGCGCTTCTCCTCCTCAATAGTTTTATCGATATAATAATCGATATTAATTTTTGTCCCAGAGTTTACAATTGCTTCAATTTCGTTGAGCAGTTCTGACATTTCAAGGTTTTTCGCACTTGCAATATCATCTAAATCCAACTTACGGTCGATGCTTTGGATTATAAATACTTTTAGAAGCGATTTATTGGCGATTGATTTCACCACCATATCCTGAGGACGAATAATCTCTTTATCGTCAACATATGCCTTAATCAGGTCGATAAATTCCTTTCCATATCGTTTCGCTTTACCTGCTCCTACCCCTGATATGTTTTGCAGTTCCTCAATGGTAATTGGATATTGAATTGACATATCCTCGAGCGATGGATCTTGGAAAATTACAAAAGGAGGAAGGTTCTTTTTCTTCGAAACTTTTTTCCGAAGATCCTTTAGCATATTAAATAGCTCATCGTCAACCGCCCCCGATTTTCCAGGTTGAGCGTTCATTGCATCATCGTCATCAGCCTCTTCATATTCATGATCCTGAGTAAACATAACATCGTAAGGCTTCTGAATGAAATCCTTTCCTTTATCTGTCAGAAGTATAAGTCCATAATTATCTATGTCCTTATCTAAATATTTCATCACCATGGCCTGGCGGATAATAGCGTTCCAGAAACGAACATCTTTATCCTGACCTTCTCCAAAGGTCTCGAGTTTATTATGCTTATACGATTTTACTGCGGTGCTATTATTACCTGTTAGAATATTAATAATATGATCTGCTTTAAACTTCTCTTTAATAGCAACTACCGTTTCAAGCACCATTTGTAAATACTCATGTCCAGATCG
>JBPXJX010000651.1:0-12799 GCA_051715525.1 Bacteroidales bacterium | reverse complement strand
TCTACCAAATATTTTACTGTTTATCATCAGCGATGCCTTATAAAATTCTCCTTCGGAAGGATAGAAAAAGTTATCACGGGTATCCCAAGTGGCAAGTAAGCCCAAGCCTGAAGAGAAAAAAGGTTTGGTTCCTGTTATCTGCTTATTAATTAACTCCTTATCCGTTTCAAAATCCTCCGTTTTATAATAGCTCCATTGTCCCTGAATACCAACCATAATGGCATTAAACAGCACTCTTTGCCTTTGAAATAGTAAAGAAACATCTTTTGATATATAGTTTTCCTCCAGTGAGTCGTGTGTGTTTCTTCCTATACCAAAGAATTTATCAGGATAGTAGTTTGCTTTAACATGCCCCGAGTAGAAGAAGTCGCGATCCTCGGTGTAAAACTTGGGCAATATGGTTATACTTGCTTGATTTTTCAGGGTATAAATCAAATTCCCTTGAATGTTTGATGCTCTACCTTTCCCCTCCTTAGTAAAATAGTATCCTGCTGAGATACCACCTCCCCAGCTTGTCTCCTCTCCATAGAAAAGGATTGGTATTGCCAACAAATAGTTTTTACTCGAATCCTTTTGTTGCAACGAATCGGGTTGCATTGTAATTATGCTTCTCCCTGAAATATTTAAGGAGATAATAAATAGGATAATTGTAACTGTTATGTATCTAATCATTGGGGTTGATATAATTGCTATAAAGGTAGTGAGCTTAAAGGAAATAGTACAACATTTACCCCTTTAACTTTTTTGTATTACAACTCAACAATAAAAAAAAGACCTTATCTTTGGGTAACATTGTTTTTTAAGCTCGATTAATTAAAACACATCATATGAACGAATTCGAAAAATATGCCATTAGGCATCGAGGAATTAGCAGCCTTTCGCTGCATAACTTCCAATCAATGCACAGCAGCTATATCTCACCAACCATAATTGAGGAGCGTCAGCTAAACATTGCTACCATGGACGTGTTCTCACGCCTTATGATGGATAGGATTATCTTTTTGGGTGTTCCAATTAACGATGATGTTGCAAACATCATTCAGGCGCAGCTACTTTTCCTAGAGTCAACAGATCCTTCAAAAGATATTCAAATCTATTTCAATACTCCTGGTGGTTCGGTTTATGCTGGTTTGGGTATTTATGATACTATGCAGTATATCAGCTCAAATGTTGCTACAATATGTACAGGTATGGCTGCTTCGATGGGCGCGGTACTTCTCACCGCTGGTGAAAAGGGTAAGCGTACTGCTTTGCCACACTCACGAGTGATGATTCATCAACCTATGGGTGGTGCTGAAGGTCAAGCATCGGATATTGAAATAACTACACGAGAAATATTGAAACTTCGTGACGAACTTTATAATATCGTTGCTAAGCATTCTGGTAATTCATTTGAAAAGATTCAGAAAGATTCTGATCGCGACTACTGGATGACCGCTCAAGAAGCAAAGGATTACGGAATGATTGATGAGGTTTTACAGAGAAACGGTAATGTAAAATAATTTAGAAGATTATTAAAGATAACCCTTCCACAAAATCTGGAAGGGTTTTTTTGCAACTATTCAAAAATAGATGTCTTTGCCGATAGCCCAAAACGCAGCACTTTTAGCGTACGATCAAAGTATATGTTATAATAATCCTGACCATAGTAATATTGGACAAAGAGGTTTACATCGCTAAGGAATGTTGGCTTATAGGAAATTGTATAGCGGAAAATCAACCTCTTTGTATCAAACGTGTTAACGCCCACCATATCACCGGTAATTAGTCCAATTCTAATAGATTGCCTTAATATTGCATTATGACTTGCCGAGTTATTACTGGTATTTCTGAATATCTTTAATGCCTTTGACAGGTTAAATGATGATTGAAAATCGGTAAAAAATCTTAACCTTCCATATAACGGGCGAAGCTCTGGTGCTTGATGGTAGTGATAAAGTACCGAGAGTTTCATGTAGTTGGTAACTGCATTGGGGAACCTTTTATCGGGTTTCGAAAAGAACATCCCTCCTTCGATATAGTTGGTTGAAAAGTTCCCCGAATTTGTATTTATTGCAGTAGTATCCTCATTATAAAAGCTATCGGATTGCCCATTTGAGTGATGTACCCACGATAGATATGTAAAAACCCCTTCGGTATTATTGTTTTTGGTAGATATGCGGAAAAAAATAGTCCCCTTTGGCATGAATGAAGGCGTTCGAACGGGTAGCGACTTCTCGTTGTACATCCTTAGGATAAACCGTGGTGAAAGCTCAATACCCCAACGTTTGCTTTTATTTACAGTAAAGTAAGGGACAATATCTCCTTCAAAAACCAAAGGCTCAATATTTCCAAATCCTCCAAGTGCGCTTATGTAGCTGGGTTCGCGAAACATGCTGAATGTGCTCTCAAACAGTGTTGTGTCATTCTGCTTTTCTTGCGATTTAGCAATTATGCTTATCGCAACTAAAAGGGAAACTAGCATTAGTCTATTTGAAAGGGTGTTCATAAATGCTGTTTTTTTATCTTCTTTATAGGTTAAAAAATACACTTTTTTGGAAGGAAATTACTTCAATATCAAAGGGTTTTGCAGAGTAATAGTTACAAGTAAAGTTAATTAAATTATTCCTACCTTTGCAAGCATTAATAGAGTTAAATCAAATGAAGAAAGACGATAAATGTTCGTTTTGTGGGCGTCATAGGCGCGATGTGAACCTGCTTGTTTCGGGTGTTGATGCTTTTATTTGCGATATGTGCGCCGAGCAAGCCAACCTCATCGTGAACGAGGAGTTGAAGAAGAAAGGCGAATTTACCCTTAATAAAGGCAAACTTCAAAAACCTGCTGAAATGAAGAAGTTCCTCGATCAGTATGTAATTGGTCAGGATGAGGCAAAGAAATACCTATCGGTTGCAGTTTACAATCACTATAAAAGGTTAATGCAGGTTAGCAAAAACAACGAGGATGATGTTGAGATTGAAAAATCCAATATCCTTTTGGTTGGTCGTACGGGTACAGGAAAGACGCTACTTGCAAGAACGATTGCAAGAATGTTACATGTTCCTTTTGCCATTGTAGATGCTACGGTGCTTACCGAGGCAGGTTACGTTGGCGAGGATGTTGAAACCATTCTTACCCGCCTTTTACAAGTTGCCGATTACAATGTGGAGGCTGCTGAAAAGGGGATCGTTTTTATTGATGAACTCGACAAGATTGCCCGTAAAGGAGATAATCCATCAATAACCCGCGACGTATCGGGCGAAGGGGTTCAGCAAGCATTGCTGAAGTTGCTCGAGGGTTCGATCGTAAACGTTCCACCACAAGGTGGTCGTAAGCACCCTGAGCAGAAGATGATTGCTGTTGATACTAAGAATATTCTTTTCATTTGTGGCGGTGCATTTGAAGGTATTGAGAAGAAAATTGCTCAGCGCCTGAATACTCAAATTGTTGGCTACGGCGCAAGTAAAGAGCGAGAAAATATCGATAAGGATAACCTTTTACAGTATATCGCTCCGCAGGATTTGAGAATGTTTGGGCTAATCCCCGAAATTATTGGTAGGTTACCTATCCTAACCTATTTAATGCCACTCGATCGAGATGCGCTAAGAAATATCCTCACCGAGCCAAAAAATGCCATCACAAAGCAGTATGTTAGGCTTTTTGAGTACGATAATATTAAACTTGACATAAAAGATGAGGTGTTGGATTATATCGTTGATAAAGCTATTGAGTTTAAGTTAGGTGCTCGAGGTTTACGCTCAATATGCGAGGCAATTATGATTGATGCCATGTTCGAACTGCCATCGGGGAAGGAGCACGAAATGATTGTAACCCTTGAGTATGCTCAAAAGAAATTAGAGAAGGCTAATATCAAAAGGCTAAAAGCTGCTTAGTTAATTTTGTGTCGAACTAGGTTGATAAAAGTATATCCAAGCCCGTCGTCATTGGCGGGCTTTCCTTTTGTAATGCTCTCAGTCGACCATTCCGATAGGTTTAGCTCCGGGAAAAAGGTGTCGCCAGCAAAACCTGCGTGTACGCGAGTAAGGTAGATTTTATCGGTAATTGGTAAGGCCTGTTTGTAAATCTCACCACCACCTATAATAAAAACTTCGCTATCATTCTTTGCCAGCTCTAACGCTTCTTCTAGCGATTTTGCAACCAAGCAGCCTTCAAAAATAATATTTTCCTGACGGGAAATAATGATGTTTACACGACCTGGTAATGGTTTCCCAACGCTCTCGTAAGTCTTGCGACCCATTATTATATGGTGCCCCATTGTAAGGCTCTTGAAACGCTTTAAATCTTCTGAAATATGCCATAGCAGATGGTTATCGTACCCAATCGCATCATTCTCTGCCACTGCTACTATAATTGATTTTATCATTTTATTAGTTGATGGTTGTTCGTTGTTTGTTGTTCGTGTTTTTTACTTGTCACTTGCCACTTGCCACTTATATAGCTATCGCCCCTTTAATATGTGGATGAGGATCGTAGCCTTCGAGTTTAAAATCATCAAACTTGAAATCGAATATCGATTTAACCTCTGGGTTTATTACCATCTTAGGCAAAGCCCTTGGTTCGCGGGTCATCTGAAGTTTAACCTGCTCAATGTGATTTAGATAGATATGAGCATCGCCAAAGGAGTGAACAAATTCACCGGGTTTCAAGCCTGTTACCTGAGCAACCATAAGGGTTAGGATAGCGTACGAAGCAATGTTGAATGGAACTCCAAGAAAAACATCGGCGCTACGCTGGTATAGCTGGCATGAGAGTTTTCCGTCGGCCACATAAAACTGGAAAAGCGCATGACATGGCGGTAAAGCCATATTCTCTATCTCACCAACATTCCAAGCGCAAACCATATGACGCCTCGAATCGGGATTTTTTGTTATCGAGTTAATAACCTGAGTTATCTGGTCGATATGCCTGCCATCGGCAGTTGGCCACGAGCGCCACTGATAGCCATAGACAGGACCAAGGTTGCCGTTAGCATCGGCCCACTCGTTCCAAATGGAAACGCCATTATCATTTAAATACTTAACATTTGTATCGCCATTTAGGAACCAAAGCAGTTCGTGGATTATCGATTTTAGATGGAGCTTTTTAGTTGTAAGCAAAGGAAAGCCCTCAGATAAATTGAATCGCATTTGGTAGCCAAAAACGCTGATTGTGCCTGTGCCTGTTCGGTCGGTTTTTTCAACCCCTTTAGTCAAAATATGATCAAGAAAATCTATGTATTGCTTCATTAGCTATGTTCTCTAAAGATTGCTTAAAGGTAATTTCATAATGCGAATATGCCAAAAAAATAGCTGGTTTGATATATGAATTCAGAAATGATACGTAAAGGTTGCTTTTGGTTGTGAAAGACACCATTATAAGTTTGAAATTGTTGGTAACTAATGCGTTTGCTTAGTGTTTTTCTTTTTCAATTTAATCTATTATAGATGTGAACATCAGTGTTAATTATATTGTTTAGATTTTGTTAATATATATGTTGTATTGAATTCATAAATTGTTTTGGTTTTTTCAAATCTGTACTCATTTATAAATATTTCACACTTCTCAAAGATAAATAGCTAATGTTTATTGTTATGATACACACATTTTATTAACCAAAATGAACATGTTTAAAACCTATCTTTTTATTAACAATTCTAGTATTAACAGTATGTTAATAAAAGTTGAATTGGCTTGATTTTTAGATAAAAAGTTATTTTTCTATCTGTTAAAAATTTGTTATCCGAATATTAATAGACAATTTTGCAAGCGATTTATAATATATTTTTAAACGGATTCAACAGGATAACATCATCATCATTTTATTAAATTTTTAAAAAATAAATATGATTATAAATGTTAATAGTGTTAATAAACTTGGTTTTATCGATTTTGATATTGATCCAAAGTTAGATTTGATTGCTGAAATTAAAAGACTAAAGCAAGAAAAGAAAGCTACTATTTTGGCTCACTATTATCAAACTCCCGAAGTACAGGATATTGCCGATTTTGTTGGCGATAGTTTAGCTTTGTCGCAAAAAGTTGTTGATATCAATTCAGATATTATTGTTTTTGCTGGGGTAAAGTTTATGGCAGAAACAACAAAAATTTTATCACCAGATAAAAAGGTAATTCTACCCGATTTAAATGCTGGTTGTAGTTTAGCAGATTCTTGTAATTATAAAGAATTTAAAGAATTTTTAAAGGATTATCCCAATCATACTGTAGTAACCTATGTAAATACTACTGCAGAGATAAAGAGTTTATCACATATTTGTTGTACTTCATCTAATGCCATTAAAATTGTTAATAGTGTACCAAGAGAAAAAGGAGTTGTTTTTGCACCTGATAAAAATCTAGGTAACTATATTAAAAGTTTAACAGATAGAGAAAATATGGTGATTTGGAATGGAGCATGCCATGTTCATGAAGAGTTTTCGGTTGAAGCAATAACAGAATTAAATAGAAAATATCCTAATGCAAAAGTAATTGCTCATCCTGAATGTAAAAAACCAGTTCTTATTCTGGCTGATTTTATAGGATCAACTGCTCAACTTTTACAATTTACCAAGGAGGATTCTTGTAAAGAATATATTGTAGCAACGGAATCAGGAATTATTCATCAAATGAAAAAGAGTAATCCCGAAAAGAAGTTTTTATCTCCACCTCCTGTTGCTACAAATTGTGGTTGTAGCGAATGTAATTTCATGAAAATGATTACATTAAAAAAGATTTATTTATCTTTAAAGTATGAATTACCTGTTATTGAGTTAGATAAAGAATTAATGGATAAAGCTAGGTTACCAATTTTAAAAATGTTAGAAATATCAAAATAGATGTCTAATAATAATTTTTTACGCGGCGATAAATTAGATTCTGAAAAAGAGTTAGAAAAAAAAATACGACCAATTGAATTTAATGAGTTCAGTGGACAAAAAGATATAGTAGAAAATTTAAAGATTTTTGTAAAAGCAGCTAAGCTAAGAAACGAAGCTTTAGATCATGTTTTACTTCATGGACCACCTGGATTAGGAAAAACAACTCTAGCTAACATAATTGCGAACGAATTAGGAGTAGCAATTAAGACTACCTCTGGACCAGTGCTCGAAAAACCTGGAGATTTAGCAGGTATATTAACAAATTTAGAACCTTCTGATGTTCTCTTTATTGATGAAATTCACAGACTTAGTCCAATTGTTGAAGAGTATTTATACTCTGCAATGGAGGATTATAAAATTGATATTTTAATTGATAAAGGACCAAGTTCAAGATCTATTCAAATTGATCTTAACCCTTTTACTTTAATCGGAGCTACAACTCGAAGCGGTTTACTGACAAGTCCTCTTAGAGCACGTTTTGGTATAAAGATGCTTTTAGAGTATTATGATGCTGCAGTAATAAAGAGAATACTAAAAAGATCAGCTGAAATATTGAATATCGAAATAACAGAAGATGCTTCTACTGAAATATCGCTTCGAAGTAGAGGAACACCAAGAATAGCAAATGCTCTTTTAAGAAGAGTTAGAGATTTTGCACAAGTAAAAGGTAATAATATTGTTGACCTTGAAATATCTAAATTTGCTTTAGATGCTCTTAAGATCGATAAGAGAGGACTTGACGAAATGGATAATAGAATTCTTAAAACAATAATTCAAAAATTTAATGGCGGACCTGTAGGTGTAAATACAATTGCTACAGCAGTAAGTGAAGATTCTGGTACGATTGAAGAGGTTTATGAACCTTTTTTAATTAAAGAGGGTTTTTTGCAACGCACACCAAGAGGAAGAGAAGCAACTTTTCTTGCCTATAAACACTTAGGTATTGATAAAAGAGAAGAACAAAAACGATTATTTTAAAATGAGTTAGATATTTTCTTAAGCTCGTTTTTATTAATAATCTTAATTTTTTTACCTGACATGTTTATAATATTTTCTGACTTAAGTTCAGAAAGAAGCCTTATAACTGACTCAGTAGCTGTACCAACAATATTTGAAAGTTCTGCTCTTGTTAAAGAAATAGTAAGATAACCTTCAGCATCTTTTCCAAAAGTATCTTCGAGCATTAAAAGAACTTCTGCTAATCGTTCACGAACGGTTTTTTGAGCTATATCTTTAATAAAAATATTTGCTTGATTTAACTCTTTACAAGTTAATTGCATAAGTGATAGAGCAAAATCGTTATTTTTCTTTACTAAAGCGAATATAATATTTGAGGGAATGAAGCAAATAGAAGCTTCTTCAATAACTTCTGCAGTTGTACAAGCTGGTTCATTACTTAATACAGAGCGGTATCCAGTAATGTCGCCTTTTTGAGCAAAAGCTATTATTTGCTCTTTTCCATCTAAACCAGTTTTATAAAGTTTTAGTATTCCTGAATTAACGCAATATATACCTAAAATTCTATTGCCTTCACGATATAGTATATCTCCTTTCTTGTAAAGGTTTACAGATTTATTATCATCAATATAATCTAAATCTTCATTGCTTAATGATCCGAAGATAGAAGATTTGGAACAAGTGCACCCTTTACATAAATGTGTATCTTCCACCATTTTATTTTATATTATTTCTATTGTAACAAATTAATTTATAGATAGTTTTTAAAGATATTCAAAAATCGAATATCATTTTCAAAGTAAAGTCTTAAATCTTTTACACCATATTTCAACATAGCAATACGTTCAAGTCCCATTCCAAAAGCATAACCTGAGTAAACCTTGCTATCAATATTGTTTAGTTCTAGAACTGTAGGGTCTACCATACCACAACCTAAAATTTCGAGCCATCCAGTATGTTTACAAACAGAGCAGCCTTTACCACCGCAAAGCTTACAGCTTACATCCATTTCGGCCGAAGGTTCTGTGAACGGAAAAAAGGAAGGACGTAATCTAATTTCAGTATCAGGACCAAAAAGTTCTCTTGCGAAAAAGAGCAAAGTTTGCTTTAGATCAGCAAACGAAACATTTTTATCGATATATAATCCTTCTACTTGATGGAATATACAATGAGCACGTGCAGAAATTGCTTCGTTTCTAAATACTCTACCAGGACAAATTACGCGAATTGGAAGGTTTTGGGTTTCCATAGTACGAACTTGTACTGAGGATGTATGCGTACGCAAAAGGATATCAGGGTTTTTTTCAATAAAGAAAGTGTCCTGCATATCCCTTGCAGGATGTTCTTTGGGAAAATTAAGTGCGGAAAAAACATGCCAATCATCCTCAATCTCAGGACCTTCTGATAATGTAAAACCTAATTTATGGAATATAGAAAAAAGTTCATTCTTTATTAAAGAAATTGGATGACGAGAACCCAATTCAACTAATTCTTGTTGAAGCGAAAGATCTATTGAAGTTTTATTGTTGTTAGTTATCTTAAAGTTAAGCTTCGAATTTTCGATTGTTTCTATAGCTTTATTTTTAAGATTATTGATTAATTGGCCAATTTCCTTCTTTTCTGAAACTGGAACATCCCTAAAATCATTGAGAAGAGCTGTTATCAACCCTTTTTTACCTAGCAAGTTAATTCGAAATTGCTCAACCTCATCAGACGAAGTTGGCGAAAACACATCTATCTCTTTATTTATTGCTTCAATCTTACTCTTCATGAACTATTTTTTTAAAACAGAAATTGAGAATTTAATATCTTTTAAAGGTCTATCATTATTGTCTGTTGCAACTGAAGAAAATTCATTAACAATATCCATTCCCTGAACAACTTCACCAAAAACGGTGTAGTTTCCATCTAGATGAGGAATTCCACCAATGGTTGTATACACTTTTCGTTGCTGTTCGGTAAACTTAAATTTAGGTTGCTTCTCCCAAATTGAGTCAAAAGTAATACTCATATCTAAAGATATAGCAAGAGTATCAATCTTTTTTTGATCTTTAAGTTTTGATAGTTTTTCAGCAAATACCTTTTTATATAGTGCTGATTTTTTTCTTAGAATAAGTTTATTTTCAAGCTCATCTAGAGTTTGTTGAGTATAAACTTTTCCTTTAACTAAATAGAATTGAGAACCAGCCGATTTTTTTTCTGGGTTTACATCATCTCCTTCTCTAGCCATACCAACAGCACCTCGTTTATGAATTAAAGTGTCGACAAATTCAGCATCTATAAGATATTTTGGACCTCCATTCCCATAAAGCGAATCGGGTTTTGCATTTTTAGTATCTGGATCACCTCCTTGGACAACAAAGTTATTTATTATGCGATGGAAAATTTGGCCATCGTAATATTTTTCATTTGCCATTTTAATGATATTATCACGATGCTTAGGCGTTTGATTATAGAGTTTTATAAGGATTTCACCCTTTTCAGTTTCAATTTTAATATATTGAAAAGTTTCTTTCTTAGTTGAGCAGCTAGAAAGAATTACAAGAAAACTGATTATTACTATCGAGGTTCTCATAATTTAATGATTTGATAAATAGTTCTAATTGTAAATTCCTTATTTTCGCAAATGTAAAAAACAAAGAGGTTACTAATGCAATATTACTACATCTTTTGATAATTACGAGATATTTAAATTTTAAACCCGAATTCAAATATTAATGGAAGTTAAAATCATAAACAAATCAAAGCATCCAAATCCTGAGTATGCAACCGATCACAGTGCTGGTTTAGATTTACGTGCTAATTTAGAATCTAAAGTATTACTAAAACCTTTTGAAAGAAAGTTAATCGGAACAGGATTATTTCTTGAGATACCAAAAGGTTATGAAGCACAAATTCGCCCCAGAAGTGGCTTAGCGATTAAAAAAGGAATTACAGTACTAAATTCTCCTGGAACAATAGATGCAGATTATCGTGGCGAAGTAGGAGTAATACTTATAAATTTAAGCAATGAAGAATTCTGGGTTGAAGACGGTGAACGAATTTGTCAAATGGTTTTTGCAAAACATGAACAAGTTTTATTAAAGAACGTTGACTTTATAACCGAAACCGATAGAGGAGCAGGAGGATTTGGTCATACAGGAGTAAAATAAAATGATTTTTATTAAAAAATATCTTTTTTCATGTAGTATTATAGTCTGTTTTATAGGCTTTAATACCCTTTATGCTCAACAAATTAATGAGCTAAAAGAGAAAAAGAAGAAAATTGAGAAAGAAATAGAAAATATTAGTTCCTTAATTGATAAAACTGAGAAGGAGTCTTCTAATTCTTTAACAAATATTAAATTAACTCAAAGAAAAATCGAATTAAAGAATAATCTGATTTCACAAATTGATAAAGAGGTTGATGAGGTTACAAGCGAAATAGAAAAAAGAAAGGAAAGAATTGATAGCTTGTCGAATAGGATAGGAATTATTAAAGATGAATATAAAAGAATTATCGTTTTCGCGCAAAAGACAAAGTACAGCAATAATATTGTTTTGCAGATTTTTTCTGCTAAAGATTTTAATCAAGCATATAAGAGATTAAGGTTTTATAAGCAAGTTTTAGATTATAAACAGCAAATAGCAATTAATTATAGTAGCGGAATAAATCTTTTAAAGGACGAAACAATAAAATTAAACGTTAACATAAACCAGTTAAATAAAAAGCAGCTCGAAAAGGAGAAGGAAGTCAGCTCATTAAAAAATGATGAGAAAGTATTGAAAAAAAAGGTTGACAACTTAACGAATAAAAAGAAAAAGTTGATAGCAGATCTCGAAGAGCAAAAGAAAATTTCAAACCGATTGAATGATGAAATTAGAAGGTTGATAGAGGACGAGGCGAAAAGAGAATCCGAGAGGATGAAAAAGAATAAAACTGTAAATGTTAATTATGCTACATTAAGTTCTAACTTTAAAGAGAATTTGGGAAAACTAAGTTTGCCAGTGCAAGATGGTTTAATAACAGGCATTTATGGAGAATCATTTCATCCCATTTTGAAAGAGGTAAAAATTAGAAATAACGGAATAGATATTACAATTTCACGGAATAGTCCTGTTATTGCAATTTTTAAGGGAGAAGTTAGAAAAATTATAAATATACCAGGAGCAAATTTAGCTGTGATTGTAAGGCATGGGAATTATCTTACTGTATATTCAAACTTAAGTAAAGTTAATGTTGCAGTTGGACAAGAAATTAATTCTTATCAGAAAATAGGTGAAATAAATTTGCAAAAAGGAGAAGAAACTGCAATTTTGCATTTTGAATTGTGGAATGAAAATAAAACAGAAGATCCAGGAAAGTGGTTTAAGAAGTAATTAAATCAAATATTTTTTGTAAATCGAAACTATTCTGCTTAAAAATAAGTATAATTAATGAATTTTTATATCAGATAAATGAAAAAGAAAATCACAATAGCAAGCAAGGTAGAAAACATTTGCGCTATTGAAAAAATGATAGACGAGATTTCAGATGAAATCAAGATATCATCTGATATTTATGGAAAAATTTTAATTGCAACCATCGAAGCGGTAAATAATTCTATTGTTCATGGAAATGAATTAGATCCCAATAAAAATGTTTTTATAGAGATAGAGTTTAAACAACCCAATTTACATATTTTAATAGCTGATGAAGGAAAGGGATTCGATTTTTCTAGAGTTCCCGATCCTACAACTCCCGAGAATATTGAAAACGTTTCAGGTAGAGGAGTCTTTCTTATGAAAAGGTTAGCGGACAACCTTATTTTCAATGATACAGGAACACAAGTTGAATTGATTTTTAAAATTTAACAATGGCTATTCTATTTAGCAATCAGAATATAGAATTCAATCTTAAAGAAAAAAGAAAAGTAAGTAGTTGGATAAAGGAGGTTGCTAAGAATTACAAAAGAAAGGTTGGAGAGTTATCTATTGTCTTTGTTTCCGATGAGGAGATACTTTCTATAAA
>JBPXJX010000650.1:0-3003 GCA_051715525.1 Bacteroidales bacterium | reverse complement strand
GCTCTTCCGATCTCCTCCAAATCAGTAAGTTCACCAATTGTTTCAGGTAAACTTTCAAGATTAGGTGACTGAATGGATAAAAAACGTAACTTCTTTAACTTGGAAATATTGGGACCCAAGGATACAAAACGTTTTTTTATTATTAATGCTTCTATATTTGTATTAGTAGGCCAATTAATGTCAAAAACTTCAGACACCAACTTTGATGTATCTGTTATACTCAGAACTTTTAACTTAGGGGAATTTTTTATTGTTTGTAAAATGGAAAGTTCAATATTCTTATCCATTCTCACATCAGAATAATCAGCATACATTAAGTTTGGTATATTTATATTAGCCAAAGATTCTGCATAACCCTTTAAGGATACTTTTATTGCCAATATTTTCTGCTCTTTAGTTAGATTTATGCTTTTGGATTTGGGACTATTGTTGCCCCACACCGAATCATGAAACTTGAATGTATTAAAAGGACTAATCTCAGGCATGAAATAAATCGTTTCAATCCGTTTTATCAAACCCGTATTTTTGACAGGTTTGCATAATGATGACTCCTGTGATTTTAAAACAGTCAATTGCATTATACAAATGATTAGTGTTATTTCTACATATTTCATAAAACTAATTTACCTGCCAGTTTCAATTATTCTAATAATTGTTACTCTATTCGGATGGTCATAATGCTTAATAGTAAATTTTTTATTTTGACGATATACATCTTCTTTCATTGAGTTTGGTGTTTCAAATTGCCATATTTGTCTTCCTCTTGCATCGCCATCTCCTCCCCCCAAACCCATTAAATTGTTGGTTAAAATGGAATCAATATTCTGTTGAATGTTAAAATAATTATCACCATTACCATTTACGTTTGGTTGCCCTCTTTTATCTCGATTTCCCGTAAATCCACTTTTTAGTTGATCAGAAACAACCCCACCTCGTGTTAACTCGTTCATAATGTTAATATTCTGGAGTACAATATCCCTATTATTATAAGTAACCCATGCTAAACATAAATCATTGCTATTTCTTCTGGTTAGCATATCTGGAGAATTTGATTGGACTCCACCAGTTATAATACAGTCATTAATAAAAGCTCCAAAATCATCTCGTCCAATAAAAGTATAATTATTGGGATCTGTATTCAATGGGAAAAGGAATAATGTGTCAACTCCAAAATAGTTGGGTTCTTGGGCTAATCCCCTTATTACATTAAGTTGATTTGTCGTCAAAAAAACGGTAATATTCCTATAACCGAATTCATCTGGTATACCACTTGGTTGGAGTGTGGTATAATCAGAGCTTATAAAAGCGGGATCATTTCCAAAAGGTAAATTATTCAGATTATCTGGTACCGCCCTAGCATTAGACATTAAATTGAAATGCCACCTATAATTTGTATTATATTGAGCATCACCTGAAATGAATAAAGGAATTGTGCCTTCACCAGGTCCAATAATATTGCCCATATTATCCTGCATCCTTGCCATATAACCATACCTATCCTTAAGACCAAGTAAATGTCCAAATTCGTGAGCAGGAGTATAGCGATTCTGCTCACTCTGTGAACTATTTGTATCAAACATATAAAGAAATGCAAAACGCCTTGATCTACTTGCACTACTTCTTGGACTGTTACTTCTTCGACAAGTAACGAAAAACATTACTTCGTGATTTCTAAATATACAATATTTAACTGGTATTGCTTGCAAAACATTTCCATTATAAGAAATAGCGTTTATATCACTAGATGATTTCAAAGCATCTTTCCAACCATTATTCGTGATAGATGAATAGACGGTTGATAGATCTTTCCCAATAAATTTACATCTAGAATAATATTGAGAATACGTTATTTGCATTGATCTAGCTACATAAACATTGCTTTCCAACTTTAACTCGTTATTTAATACAGTTAGCGATGAAGGTCTATTTTGTTGCTGAGGTGCTCGCTGAAAAAAAGCTGTAGGTATTGTACTGTCAAAACCAAAACTTGAGAACAAGTTTTTATTTAGAATACTAGGATTAGCATTCGAAAAGCTATCTGGCTCAATATCAACCACATTGTAAACTTGAGAATAAGAGTTGCAGTCTACTGTAAATCCTTTAAAATAATATTTATATTCGTTTGGAAGAGAGCATTGATGGTCAATTTGCTTAAAACAGATATAGACTTTATAGTATTTTTTACCTGCAATTAAAGTATTGTAATACTTTTTTATCACATCCCAATCTGCCTTCGGTATTTGGATATACGAAAAAAAATCAAGCAGTGTACTTGTGCTACTAGATTGTAATAATTCTACTCCTAAATTACTGCTATATGTAATAAACCTTGAAACTGTTGAATTATTGGCAAGATTTTGCAAAAAAGAGCTGTTAGTATTTGAAACTTTTGAATTTATAGGAAGTAAATTACTACTCAAAGAGTTAAGACTTGCCCCGCCTTGATTAATACTACTTCTATGAAATTTTCCGTTCACATAAAACACAACATTTCCATTACTGTCTTCAGATACACCAGTTTGAGCTAACATATCCCTTCCTGTTGTTCTTGTAAGATCAACATAGCGAAGTTCTTCTGCTTCTCTGTTTTGAAGAAAGCCAGGATTATTTATGTTATATGTAAGAACCATATCCATATTGAAAACATAATCCAAAAATTCAACTGGCTGAGGTCTCTTAAGTACCTTCATTGAAGAAGTTGTATCTGTAGGGTTGCTTGGGTATTCAGGATGTTGGGTTAAAATATCAACAGGATCAAGAAATGTTCTGTGTTTAACAAATCCGAATCGATAATAACTTGCAACTGGTAGTCGTCGAGTAATAGAGGTTGATGAATCAATTGAGTCGTAAGTATTAATCATTACCTTAACCTCATCTGTTGCATATTGACCTTCACTATAGTTCAATGAAAATATATTTGAGTTAATATTCGAATCCAATTGATTATCTTTTGATAGTAATATTCGCTGTCCTGTAATAAATTGCCTATCAAGTAGATGGAAG
>JBPXJX010000649.1:0-2423 GCA_051715525.1 Bacteroidales bacterium | reverse complement strand
TCCTAAAAATATTTATTAGTGGTTGGAAATCGATTTATGTAGCTCTTGTATTAATATTCTTTGTACTTTTTACAAAATGGCTAGCAGCATTTATCACCCAAAAATTGTTTTTATATAAGTCAGTTTACCGAAAACTAATTTTTGGGCTTAGCAGTTCTCATGCTGCAGCAACAATAGCGGTTATTTTAATTGGTTATCAAATTGGCATTATCGGCACAAACGTACTAAATGCGACTAGCCTGCTAATCCTTGTCACATGCTTGGTAAGTTCTTTTGTAACCGAAAACGCATCGCGACAAATTGTTATTCTTGATAAACCTGTTGATCAAATTTCGGAAAGTAACGAACGAATCCTTGTCCCAATCTCAAACCCAGATACTTTGGACTTACTCCTTGATTTTGCCAATTATTTAAAAGCAAATCACAAGCACGATCCAATATATACTTTAATGGTTGTTAAAGACGAGAATTTAGTTGCTCCCTCAAAAGCACTTATGCATCGTGCTCTAGAAATTGGGAATGAAGCCGATTTCAAAGTTGAAACTGCAACACGTGTTGATCAAAATATAACCGAAGGGATTATTAGAGCATGCAAAGAGCTTCTAATAACTGATATAGTTATGGGCTGGAGAGGGAATTTTAGTCCAAAACAATGGATATTCGGAACAATGCTCGAAAACCTTCTTAACGAAATCCGTCAACCCATTTTTGTTGTTGGCTTTAAGCAACCCTTAAGTACTTTTAATCAAGTATATGCGCTAATACCTCCTTATGCTGAATATGAAACTGGATTTCATCATTGGTTAAAGGCTCTTAATAACCTAGCCTCACAAACTAATTCAAAACTTAAATTATTTGTTGAGAAAAGCAGCAATGAGAATTTAACATATGCCATTGAGAAAAGTAAGATAAAGATAAACTATCAAATTGAAAAGCTGAGTAGTTGGGACGATTTTTACAAACCAAACTTTGAAATACCAGAGAATACCTTGCTATTCCTATTAAGTGCACGAAAAGGATCAATCTCATATTCACAAAAACTCGATACCATTCCCAGCATCATTTCGAAACAATTTCGCAGTAAAAGCTTTGTGATTGCTTACCCATCGCAGGTTAAGCTAACCTCGGTCGATTTACGATCTTTCCTTACAGGATCAGGTCAGCTAGCTGTAGATGAGAATAAGACAATACTTAGTAGCAAGCCAGATGCTAAGAAAAACTATTAACTGTTTTTCAACAGAATTGATTTGAGAATTACCGCTCCAACTCCTTCTTGTAAAGAGAGTATGAAAAAATAATAAATACTATTAATGCAGAAATAATTATAAATGAACTAATTAAATATGTGTTCCTTAAACCAATATGCTCAGATAATACTCCTGTTAAAACCATTCCAATACCAATTCCAAGATCAAAACTTGTAAAATAGGTTGAATTAGCCGCACCACGCCTATCGGGCTTTACAAGGTTATTAATCATTGCTTGAAAGGTTGGCATAACAATGCCAAAACCAAGTCCAATAACCACAGCAGCGAAATGAAAACCGATTGCATTAGGGACTAAATAGAGTATTGGAAACCCTAAAATCAAAAGGATTAAGCCAATAATAACTATTCTGAAAGGGCCAACCCTATCGAATATTTTGCCGCTAAAGAAACGCGACATGCCAATACCCGCTGCTAAAAGCAAGAAAAATGGGCCGCTATTTGCAACACCAATCTCCTTTGCATATATAGCAGCAAACGATAAAATTCCACCATAAGTTATTGTAACAATAAGCATGTTTAAGGAAAGTGGTATGGAAGTTTTTTCAATCAATCGCTTTATTGAAAATGTGCGATTATCGGGATTTGATTTATATCCAGGGAATCGAATAATCAACGCCAATAATAAGCCCATCATGCTAATTGCGGTAGCAATTACAAATACTCCCATAAAACTGGTTTTCCCTAAAATTGATAGGGCAATCAATGGCCCAACAGCCATGGCAATGGTCATTGATAAACCGAAAAGGCTAATCCCTTCGCCACGTCGTGATACTGGAATAAAATCAACAGCAATTGTAGAGCCTGATGTAGAAAGCGATCCCCAAGTTAAACCATGTAAAAATCGTATAACAACCATCAAGGCAATTGATGATGCTAAAGGATATCCAATGAATAAAAGTGAAAAAAGAACAAACGAAATGAGATATATGGTTTTACGACCAAACGAATCGAGCGCAAAGCCTACAAAAGGTCTAATAATTAATGCTGCAATAGTATAAAAAGCCAACACCAAACCAACCTGGCTTTGAGAAGCCTTTAAAGACTCCTTAAGGTACAATGGAAGGGTTGGTAGCAGAAAATAAAAGGCAATAGCCATTAACAAGTTTGCAATCCCAATAAGGGTAAAATCCCTTGTCCAAAGTTTATCGCTCATTA
>JBPXJX010000648.1:0-3952 GCA_051715525.1 Bacteroidales bacterium | reverse complement strand
TTATCCAAAAAGGCGATATGGTATATGTATTTTCCGATGGATATGCCGACCAGTTTGGTGGTGATGATGGAAGAAAATTCTTAATAGCCAATTTCAAAAAGTTACTAGTTGACGTTCATACACTTCCTGTCGAAAAGCAGAGAGATGTACTTGAACAAACATTCTTTGATTGGATGAAGTACGAAAATCAGCTCGATGATATTTTAGTAGTCGGGGTTAGAATATAAAATTATGGATAAATCGATAAACCTATGTTTCCGTTTAAAAAAGGAGAATAAATCGGTAAGCTCGTTTACCGAAAAATTCCCTGATGATATTAGTAAGTGTTTTTCGAGATTTAACATTTCGGTTAATATATCCGAAAATGAGCCTAAAGATGATGATTTCGTTTTTATCTTTCTCTCCAAAAAGGATTTAGACGATAGCCAATTTATCAACAGTATCCTCATTTATGCCGATAAACCCAACACCCTTTTAATTAGCATTGATGATGTTAAAGTGGTCGAGAAAGGTTTTCCAATACACCGGTTTAAAATTTATCGATTTTGGGACGAAATTAAGGAAACTTCAGAGTTAAGGCTATTTAGAAGGAAAGCCAATGAGAATAATGCGCTTTACTGGGAAAAGATTACAGATATTACTCTTGATATTGTTGAGAAAATTGTAGAGGGAAGTAGAAAAAAGAAAGGAAAGATATTTCTTGCCCAAACTGATAATGCCCAATCGGAAGATCGCGATAATTTAAGACGTGACCTAATTGAATTGGGCTATGAAATAGTCCCAAACAATCTCTTTAACCTCGACCTTAACGAATGTACAAATGAAATTGAGCAATTACTTAAGGACTGCCTTCTCGTAATTCATCCAATACCGCTTGTTTATACTAAATACTTTGCCGATAAACAAGTATCAATAGTTGAACATCAGTGCAATCTTTCATCAAAGTTAGCTCTATCTAACAAAGAGGTTAATCGGATAATTTGGATTCCTTCCGATTTTGAAATTACAGATGAGGAGAACCAGATATTTGTTGAAAAAATTCAGCGCGATGTGGAGCAGGGTAATAACACGTTAGTTCTTAAGGTAACCCTCGAAGAGCTTAAGAAGATATACCGTAAATTGCTATCAGGCGAATATCAGTATAAAGTAGATAAGAACCTTCCTGATGTATATGTTGTAGCCGATGATGATGATGAAAAAAGGCAAGAGAAGATTATGAAATCTGCAAATAGCCAGAATATGGCAATAAAATCAAATTTTAAAGGAATTACATACAATCAGCATCTTAACTTTTTAGCAAACTCTCAGATCGTAGTAATCAACTACACTTCTGAAAACGAACCATGGCTAACCATGAAGGTTAATGATATATTTAAATCGAAAGGGTTAGGCGACTCAAAGCCATTCAAAAAGTTGATTCTTGTAAAAGAGAATAAAGATCTTAACACTGAGGCTTTTGAGGGTCGATTTTCCGAAGTACATGTTTGCTCAGTTGATGATTTAAAATTGAATTTGACAATTAGTAACAACTAATATCATACATTTATGGTTACATTAACCGAACAGGGAGCAGTAAAGACAAAATTGGCTAATCCTTTCCCTGGGTTAAGGCCCTTCCATACTAGCGAAGCACATCTTTTCTTTGGTAGAGAAGGGCAAAGCGAGGAGGTTTTAGCAAATCTTTCTCGAAACAAATTTGCTGCAATCCTTGGCGCATCAGGAACCGGAAAATCATCACTTATATATTGCGGGTTACTACCCATTTTATATGGTGGATTTTTGCATAATGGACGTTCAAAGTGGAAGGTAGTTATTACTCACCCTGGTTCTAACCCAATAAATAACCTTGCACATTCCATTGCACAAACCTTCAGCAATACAACCGATGAGGCTAAGATTGAAACTGATTCGTTAATAAACCGAGCCCTAATTAAGCGCTCCTCAACAGGCATATCGAATGTTATAAACCAGTATGGCATAAGTAGTAAGGAGAATGTACTTATACTAGTTGACCAATTTGAAGAGCTATTTAGGTATCAATTCTCAAGCAAAGATGCTGATGCAGCTAATCAGGTCGATCATTTTATCAATTTATTAGTTAATACAGTAAGACAGTCGGAACTACCTATATATATAGTGGTTACCATGCGCTCCGATTTTATTGGCGAGTGCTCGCCGTACCAAGATTTTACCCGTTTAATAAACGATAGCCACTACCTAATTCCAAGAATGACCCGCGACGACTTTCAGAAAGCCGTTACAGGGCCTATTGCGGTTGGCGGAGGTAAAATAACTGATCAGCTAGTTCAGCTGCTTTTAAACGAAATGGGGAACAACCCCGACGAGCTCCCAATTCTTCAGCATGCGCTGATGCGTACTTGGGATTACTGGATGCATAATAGCGATGATAAATCGCCCCTTAGCCTAGTTGAGTACGAGGCTATTGGCCGTTTAGAACGGGCCCTCTCGAATCATGCTAATGAGGCTTTTGATGAATTAAATTTTGAGCAAAAGCATATCTGCGAGGTTATATTTAAGTCCTTAACCGAAAAAGGTGCCGATAATCGAGGTGTTCGTCGCCCAACAAGCGTAGCCGAACTTGCCAGGATAGCTGAGACAAACGAAAGTGAGATAATAAAGATTGTTGAGATTTTCCGTCAAAAAGGAAGAACTTTTTTAACCCCTCCTCCAAGCATTGCCCTGAATGCAGAATCGATGATCGATATATCGCACGAGAGTTTGATGCGTGTTTGGGATAAACTTAAGGCTTGGGTTGAGGATGAATCATCTGCTGTTAAGATGTATTTAAGATTGGCTGAGTCAGCAGAACAGTTTCATCAAGGCAAAACAGGGCTTTGGGGTCCACCCGATTTACAGCTTGCCATTAATTGGCGCGAAAAGCATAACCCTAATTTAAATTGGGCAATCCGTTATAACCCAGCTTTTGAGAGAACTATGGTTTATCTCAAAACCAGTGAGGAGGAGTATATTGCCGAAGAGGAGAATAAGATTAGGTTACAGAAAAGGGCTTTAAAACGAGCAAGAATTGTTGCTGTTGTTATTGGAACAGCCGCAATGATATCAATTGGGTTAGGTATTCTTGCATTGATACAACGGCAGGACGCTTTAAAATCTGAGTCTAGGGCTCTTGAACAGGAAAAAATTGCAAAACAGAATGCAAACGAAGCGCTAATTGCTAAAAGTAAAGCAGATTCAAGTAAAATAGTTGCTGAGGAGCAAACAAAAATTGCTTTATCCGAGAAACAAAAGGCAGACATAGCAAAGCAAGAGGCAGTAGCAAATGCAAATGAAGCAACAAAGCAAAGGACTAAAGCTGAAGAGCAAACTGTTATTGCAAAGAATAATCAGAAGCTTGCTGATGAAAATGCAAAGAAGGCCAATGAGGAGAAGATAAAAGCAGATCAGGCTCGACAAGAGGCGGATAAGCGCAAAATGATTACAATAGCCCAATCAATGGCAGTAAAAAGCGATCAAATGCTTACCGATACTCTTTTGAAAGGATTATTAGCCTATCAAGCCTTTGCAATTAATAAAGAATACGAAGGATTATCGTACGATCCAGATATCTATAAATCAATTTATTCCGGGTTAAAATTCTTTAAAGGAACAGACTTTAATGCATTTAAAGGTCACACCGAAACTGTTAATTCATTTGTTCAATTAGGTGATCAAATGGTATCAGGGAGTAGTGATGGGAATATTTTTAAAATGAATTTAAATGATAAAACTTCAACCTTGCTAGCATCTAATTTACAGATTGTTAGTAAGCTAATAACTAATGGATCAGGCCTTATCGCTTTAACCACAACTGATATAGTTAGGATTGATGGTAGCGGTGCTTTGGATAATTATAAACTCATAACTCCTTTAAGAAATATTTTTATTTCCAATTCAGGCAAGTACATTTTAGTTAATGGGCAAAGTATTTTTA
>JBPXJX010000647.1:0-8589 GCA_051715525.1 Bacteroidales bacterium | reverse complement strand
TAAAAACTGTTAAAGATTAATGAGTTTTATTACTCAAAGGATAGTTTGGTTGAGAAAGAAGTAATTAAAAAGGTAGAATTAGGTGATACATTAATTTATCTCCAATTAGCGTACAAGTATAATAATCAAAGAAAACCGGTTCAAATTGAAGCCAAATCGGCAAATGGTAAAACAGTTTATACTACAAAGTCTGTTTATGACGAAAAGGGTACAGAGATATCAAGAGCCGTTAAAATTAAGGCAAACTATTTTCCTTCCGACTCAATAGTTAAAATGACTTGCAAACCAACATACGACTCTTTAGGTCGAACCACTAGTTGCCATAAATCTATTTCAAAGTATAATAAAACAACAATAGTTAGGACTTATAAATACACATATGATAAAAGGAGTAATATTATAGGTATTACTACATTAGATAGTAAAGGGCAACAAATATCAAGAGAGCAAAGAATGTTTCAGGAGAGCAGAAATAGGCTTTCGATGATAAAATATTTCAACTCAAAAGATTATTTAACTCTTTGGTTAGTTAAGAGATATGAAATATACAGATATAAGAATAGACTTAAATTTGAGATTGATTATTAGATGTTTGAATAAAGGTGTTTGATTTCGATTAGTATTTATATCCTATGATTTGAAATTCTATTAGAGTTATTTTGCTTTGCCGAAATCGTACATATTAGCTTTGTGTTTAATTATTATTGTTTGTAAATCAAGGTTATATATCTGTTGGCAAAATTATTGATTATAATAGCAAATTGTTCTTTGAAGTTTAACTTCTAGTTTAAGAGGTATAGTATTATTTTTTTTTATCAGATATTTTATATCGTTTATCAAGGAATATTGTTGAATGATGTATTTTACCTAAAACTTTTAGTATGTTTCAACGTATCAGCTGTTAATAAGATGTTTATAATAGCTAATATTGCGATGCTAAATTTTGGATTATCTCAATACAATTCGATCAGAAAAGAACTATTGCAAGATGGAAAACCGCCCTAGTAAAGGTAAAACTTGTTCTCTTTTAGGGTTAGCCCAAAAGGCTTTTTTTTGAATATTAAGTGAAGAAATTATTAAACTGAATTTTTAATTTTAAATCAATCAAGCTATGAAAAAATCTACTTGGATGAAACTGGCATTTGTTGTTATTGCCATGTTTATTTTTGCCGGTGCTAACGCACAAATCTTGGTAAATTATAGTCAAGATAACACGACTACAACCTACCAAACTGCAGGTAAGTCTTTCAGACTTTACGTAATGCCAGACCCTATTTATAGCCCTGCTCCTGGTTATGATGCAGCTACAAACGTTGGTTATAATGTTGATTCACGTTGGACTTGGGTTTACGCAGGTTTAACAGGTGCTCCTCTTACCGGAGCTGCTTCTGCTAACAACTGGGTTACTTTTACAAACCCTGCTGCTGGTAACTATTCTGTAACCGTTGCTGAATCAAATAACGTTACTGGTTGCGTGGATGGTACTCCTATTACTCAGGTTATTGAAGTAATTAACGCACCTCTTGCTATTATTGGTGGTTCAACAGCAAATGTTAACTACACTTGGACAGGTGCAAGCCCTTATACCGATTGTTTACCAGGAACAACAGGTACAGAAACCATTACTGTTACAATTACCGAGGATGCTGATCTACCTGTTGCATTCAGATCATATGCATTAGCAATTACTCAATCTGTTGGTAATGTTCTTCCTGACCTAGCTACTGCTGATGGTGCTCCAGTTGTTACAACTTGGGACTACCCAACATCAAACAAGTTAAAAACTGGTCGTGTTCCTGCAATTCCTGGTGGCCATACTTGGACTCCTAACGATGTAGGTGTTGCAACCTCTACTTATACATTCCCAACCCCTACTTTAGCAGTTATTGGTGGTAAGCCAACTCGTTACACTTTCTCTATTGCTCAAGCTTCTGATGCTGGCGCAACAGTAGGTATTGTTTCTGCTGTTTCTCAAAAGTCAGACTTTGACTTTTTAACAAATGCAGCTGGAACAATTGTTCCAAATGCTTATGTTGGCGTAACAAGTATTTCTTATATCGTATTACCAGCTCCTGTTACTGGTCCAATCTATCACATTTCAAACACCTACGCTTACTAGTAGCTTGATTTAATAGATTATAAAGTATTTATTAAACCCGGCAGGCTTAAACCTGTCGGGTTTAAATAAAAAAAGAAATTGAAGCAATTATTTTACATATCGTTATTATTTTTTACATTTTTTGCTACTACTATTGAGGAAACAAAGGGGCAAGATTTGCCAATGGTTTGTTCTAGTCCAAATGGTAGTAAATCAAAATATGGGGTAGTTGGCTATAATGGTACAAGTATTTTCTCTTGGACAATTACAAGCCCTAGCGGAGTAGTTATGCCGGTTACACCCCTTAATGCAAGTTCAGATTCTATTGAGGTTAACTGGGGAATAGACCCCGAGCAGGGTATTTATACCTTTTCTGTTGAAGAATTAACTGGATTTGGTTGCGTTGGCCTCCCATTTTCAGATCAAGTTATCCTTAATACAAACAAACTCTTTATTCCTTTTCCTGACGATAATAATCAAGATGTTTATTATTCCTGTGTTGGTAACTCTATAACACTTGAAGCAAGCTATTTTGAAAACGGCACAACCTATTTATGGGAAAATAATACCAGCGAAACAAAGCAAACATATATAACCACCTCTGAAGGTACTTATCATGTTCAAATCGTTAGAGGAAATGATAAAAGTTGTTCATTCGATTCAGTTCAATCGAAATTTCACCCACAACCCTATGTTTGGTTAGGGAATGATGCTACACTTTTTGGCAACCAAACACTCGAACTTAACGTTGAAGATCCTTTATTTACAGCATATAGTTGGAGCACGGGCGCTACAACTCCAAATATTTTAGTCGACGGATTATCAGGAAATCAAACTATAAAAGTTACCATAACAGATATAAATGGTTGCGAGGCCTCTGATGATATAAATATCTTTGCTGCAGATTATAACAACCTCAGAATTGCCGCCGCTTTTACACCTAATGGCGATCAGATTAATGATACATGGCGTTTCCCAACCCCCTCAAAGGGAGGTGAAGATTTAATGTTATATATTGATGGTTTTGATGCTAAAGTATATAACCGCTTAGGAAAATTGGTGTGGAGTAAGCAATTTCTTAGCAACAATAGTAGTTGGGAAGGTTGGGATGGTCGCGACCTAAACGGAAGACCGCTTCCAATGGACTCTTACCACTATATCATAGTTTTCAAGATTAACGGAAAAGAATTAGTGTATAAAGGTTCAGTTACAATTGTAAGATAAAAAAGCCTTCTGTAATACATCAGGAGATATGATAAAAAGAGTATTAATAGGAATCGGGTTTGCTTTGCTCTGCACCACTACATATTCACAGCAGGATGCAGTGTATAGCCAATATATGCTTAACACATATCTGATAAATCCTGCAGTTGCTGGTGCCGAAGGTTTAACGGCATTTCACTTAACAGTCCGAAAACAGTGGGCTGGCTATGCCGAGGGCCCAAGTACTTATGCTGCCAGTGCTCAAACTCGTATTCTTAAGACTAGTTTCCGCAATCGTTCACGATTAATCAAGGCAAGGGTTCGCAAACGTCGACCTAGCGGAAGAGTTGGTCTTGGTGCTTTTGTTTATAACGATATTAACGGACGTGTTCGTAGAACGGGTATGCAAGGTACATACGCATATCATATATACATGCGCGATGTTCAGCTTAGCTTAGGAGCATCATTAAAGTTTTACCAGTACAGCATTAATGTAGCTCAAACCGATACCTATTCATATTGGCGCGATGAAATTACCGATCCGTTAATTGGAAATAACAATAAATTCTCTCCAGATGCTAATTTTGGTGCAATGGTGAGTACCGAAAAATATTATGCAGGACTTTCTGTAACCAACCTTTTTCAAACCTCCATTCAATTCGGAGGAGGCAACGCCGAAACAGCATTCAGAACACTAAGGCAATACTATATTATTGGAGGTTATAGAATTGAGCCATATAAACAACCATATGCAATTGAGCCATCGTTACTATTTACAACGAATGAACGCTTACAATATTCAGTTGATATAAATGTTAAAGGTTATTATAAGCAGGATTATTGGGTTGGAGTATCTTATCGAACAACAGGAACGTTAGTTATGATGTTAGGGGCTAGATACCAGCAGTTTACATTTGGCTATGCATTCGATAAGGCATTTAGTGATGTATCGACTTTTGCAAGACTTGGCTCCCATGAATTTATGATCGGTTATAAAATTGGCGATACAGCACGGAGGTATCGTTGGCTGAATAGATTTTAATTACTACCAACTTTTTTCAAACATCGCACCAATAGCGATGTTTTTTATTTTCTTTCGGAAAGGATTAATTTTATTTCATTCCGAAAAGCTATATTTACAAACAATAAAAAGAGATTAGCATATAAATATTTTCAACAATGATACTTGCAGTAATCCATTGGAATGTAGATCCTGAAATCTTTCGTATTGGCAGCCTGGCAGTCCGATACTATGGAGTTTTATGGGCCTTATCATTTTATTTAGGCTATATAATTTTTAACACTTTTGTTAAGCGCGAAGGATTAAAAGAAGGCTTTCTCGATTCACTTACTATATACACAGCAGTTGGAACCATCCTTGGAGCTCGTCTTGGACACTGCCTCTTTTACGAACCAGATTACTACTTGAGCCATCCAATTGAAATTCTTAAAATCTGGCAAGGTGGTCTTGCTAGTCACGGTGCTGCTATTGGTATTATTACAGCTCTAATACTATTCAGTAGAAAATGGAAGGTTTCTACAATTTATGTTTTAGATAGAATTGTTATAACGGTTGCGTTAGCTGGAATACTCATTCGGATTGGCAATTTAATGAATTCCGAAATTTATGGTGTTGAAACAAGCCAACCTTGGGGTTTTGTCTTTGAGCGAAACGGGGAGATGTTTCCAAAGCACCCGACCCAGCTTTACGAGGCATTTGTGTATCTGCTAATATTTGTGATGCTTTACTTTGTTTATATAAAAGCTAAGAGCAAACCTAAGCAAGGATTGCTATTTGGACTATTCCTCTCAACACTATTTACCGCTAGGTTCTTTATTGAATTTTTAAAAGAGCCACAGGTTGAATTTGAAAAATCGATGATGTTCAACATGGGGCAATGGCTTAGCGTTCCGTTTGTATTAGCAGGAATAGGCTTCATCGTTTACTCATTAATGAAGCAAGAGGAACAAGCTTAGCAAGGAGGTGTTTAGGAAACCTTTTTGCTCATAAAAACTTCACCAATAAACTTTGTTGATTCGGCAATAGGTATAAACTCATACCCTATTTGCGCCTTTATTTTATTTGAAGAGTAGTAAGTTTGGTGAAATGCCGATCTCAAATTCTCTTTTGATATTACAGCACCTCTACCAATAAGGGTTCCTAAGAATTTAATTATAGGGAATAATAGGTTAATAATCCAAGGCTTTAGCTCTATTGATGGAGCTCTCTTTCCTACCCCAAGCGCGATATCGCTAAACACCTCTTTAAAGTTAAGGTTTTCGGAGTTTAAAATAAATCGTTCATTAGAAAACTTATCGTTATTGGTAAGTAGAACCATTGCTCTAGCTACATCTCGAACATCAACGTAACCGGTTAATCCACTTGTATAAAAAGGCAATCCTTTTGATATTCTTGAGAAAAGTTGACCGCTTCCGCTCTCCCAGCGACCAGGACCAAGGATAACCGAAGGGTTAACGATTATCACCCTTAAGCCATTTTCGGCGCCACGCCACACCTCCATTTCGCCAAAAAATTTACTTTTGGCATATGCACTTTTCCCTTTTATTTTTGTCCATGAGCATGATTCATCTACTGTACCTTTGTCGTTTGGTTCGCCAAGGGCTGCAATAGAGCTTATATGGCATAGGGTTTTAACCCTATTATAAATACAAGCATCAACCAAATTGGCAGTACCTTTAACGTTGGTCTCGATAATATTAAGTGCGTCTTTAGGTTTAAACGAAACAAATGCTGCGGTATGATAAACAGTATCTATACCATTTGTTGCTTCAAGTAACGATGTGTAATCGAGCAAATCAACATCAACCCAATCAATTAAGTTTAAAAGGGCTTCGGGATTTGAAGTGTAAAGTAAAAAGACCTGTTTAACAAAATCAACGGATGAGTTCTTTCTTTTAGTAGCTCTAATTCTAATGCCTTGCTGAGCAAGTTCAAAAAGAAGATGCGAACCTGTAAGCCCCGTTCCTCCGGTTACAAGAATCATTGGTAGGAGGTTAGTTTTGTAGGTTGATATTCTGGAATAGTAGATCCTTTTTCCAGATAAGCTTTTTCCCGAATCCTAATCGGTTATCGGTCATCTTTATATAAGTAAGATCAATTGCCCATAGATGTGTATCCATTAGCATTGCAATTGGAAATCGTTTAAGATAGGCAGATTTAATCTTTTCGAGATACTCTCCCTTTGGTTCGCTAATTATTCCTTGAAATTGAATTCCCTGTATTTTTCCAACAATTGAGGTTTCAAGAACAATGCTTCCCGCTACATAAATGTTATGACAAGCATGCTGAATATGCTTTGTTTCGAAGTCAGAAGTAAACACTAAGCTATTCTCTTCGGGCAAATAAACATAAAAGCAGTTTGCGCACCATGGCTCCTCCTCGAAGCAGGTTGCCAGTGTCAATACGTGATGTTTGTTGATAAATTCAACTATCCTTTTTTCGGGTGCGCTCATTGTAATTATCAAAGAGAGACAAAGGTAGCAAATGGGATTAAAAAATAAACATCTTACGACTAAAAGATAATAATAACCCTTTGCTGTTTCGAGCCAATGTTCTAACTTTCGCCTTTTATAAATTTACTAAACGATGCGAAAATTCTGGAATACTCACTGGAAATCAATTATATGGGCAATATTCATACTCGTTCTTTGTAGTATTCCTGGGAACCAAATGAATAAGGTTAAGTTTATCGATATCCCACATCTCGATAAGTTTGTACATTTTATCTTCTACTTTGTTTTTACCCTTTTGCTAATTTCTGAAAATAATAAACAACGATTATTTCGCAAGGTAACTGTAGATGCTATTCTGATTGCCGCTACTATATCACTTAGCTATGGAGCATTTATTGAGATTATTCAAAAAGTGCTTATTATTAATCGAGGAGCAGATATTTTTGATATGGTAGCAAATACTATAGGTTTTTTAGTAGCAGCTATTAGCTATAGATGGATTAATAGGATAACAGACTGCTACATATAAAAACAAAAGGTTTTTACGAACAACAATCAACTTATTTTGTTAGATTTGTGAACTTGTTTTAACGACAATGTGGAAAGATTTGACTGATTGCAACCACAAACAAAAAATGCTAAAACAGAGCGAATGCCTAGCAATCTACAATCCTTCCTTTTTATTAACCCTTATTAAAAAGAGATAAATGGGATATTTATTTACATCCGAAAGCGTTTCGGAAGGTCATCCAGACAAAGTTGCTGACCAAATTTCAGATGCATTACTTGATGAGTTCTTACGTCAGGATCCAGATTCAAAAGTAGCATGCGAAACCCTTGTAACTACTGGTTTAGTAGTTCTTAGTGGTGAGGTTAAAACCAAAGCATATGTTGATGTTCAAGAGGTTGCTCGCAGAGTAATTAGAAGAATTGGTTATACAAAACACGAATACCGATTCGATGCCGAGTCGTGTGCCGTTATATCGAGCATTCATGAGCAATCACCAGATATTAATCAGGGTGTAGTTCGAGCGAAAGAGGAAGACCAAGGTGCAGGTGATCAAGGTATGATGTTCGGTTATGCTAGTCGCGAAACCGATGAGTTTATGCCTTTAACCCTTGTGTTATCGCACGTTTTACTACTCGAACTTGCAAAGATTCGTCGTGAGGGCAAGCAAATGCTTTACCTTCGTCCTGATGCTAAAAGCCAGGTAACCCTTGAGTACGATGATAAAAACAATCCTCTCAGAATTCATACCATCGTGGTATCAACACAACACGATGATTTCGACGAGGAGAAAAAAATGCTTGCTAAGATTAAGGAGGATGTTCAAAACATCCTAATCCCTAGAACTAAAGCCTTATTCCCCGAAAGAATTCAGAAGCTATTCAAGAACGACTATATTCTTCATGTTAACCCAACTGGTAAATTTGTTATTGGTGGCCCTCATGGCGATACCGGATTAACAGGTCGTAAGATTATTGTTGACACCTATGGTGGCAAAGGGGCTCACGGAGGTGGAGCATTCTCCGGTAAAGATTCATCAAAAGTTGACCGCTCAGCAGCCTATGCAGCTCGTCATATAGCTAAAAACCTTGTTGCGGCAGGCGTTGCCGATGAGATTTTAGTTCAAGTTGCCTATGCAATTGGAGTTGCTCAACCAGTTGGCCTTTTCGTTAATACCTATGGTACAGCAAAGGTGAAGCTATCGGATGGTGAAATTGCTAAGAAAATAGATGGCATTTTCGATATGCGCCCAGCTGCAATTGTAAAACGTTTTGGACTAAAGAACCCTATTTTTGAGGTTACAGCA
>JBPXJX010000646.1:0-2123 GCA_051715525.1 Bacteroidales bacterium | reverse complement strand
TTTTTCCATATCAACTGGATTTGGGCCGTTATTCTTGGTGCTGCTATTACAACACTATATATGTACATCGGAGGAATGCATGCGCTTACTATTGTAGCAATCATTAACCTAGTTGTTCGATATGTTGGCATCGGCATTGCTGTTATTGTAGGGTTTATGGCAATTGGGGATTTTCATGTTCTTTCTGAAAAACTTGTTGCAGCAGGCGCTCCAACAAACTACTATAACCCATTCAGCATGGGATGGACAGCAGCCTTCAGCTTAATCCTTGGTGGTATTCTTGGTGGTATGGCTGCCCAGGCAAGTATTCAGCCTGTTTTTGCTGCAAAAACACCTTTAACAGCTAAACGCGCAGCTATTCTATCAGCACTATTCATAGCTCCATTCGGTTTAATGACCGCCTTTTTAGGTTTGATGGCACGAAGCGGTATTTTCTTTGATCCTGCTACTATAGTTGATGCTAAAGAGGTTTTACCACGACTATTAATGACCCCAGAATTCATTCATCCTGTTCTTGGTGGACTTGCTATTGCTGCAATTCTTGCTGCAATTCTTTCAACCATAGGCCCTGTTAACTTTGCCATTGTAACCATTGCTACAAAGGATATTTATCATGGATTATTTAACAAGAATGCTTCGGATGAAAAGGTGTTAAAATTTGCACGTCGATTGGTAATTCTTGTTAACCTCATCACCGTTCCTATGGCTATTTTTATTCACGGTGCCGTACTTGATGCTGGTTATTTCTCGTATGCAATTCGTGCAATTGGTGCAATTGTAATCCTTTTGGGCATTTACAAGCTAAACTGGATATCGCAATACGCTGTTCGTTTCGCGTTTATTGGCGGTACACTTGCTATTGTATTTAGCCTTATTGCCAGAAAAATGGAATGGTTTGATTTAGATAAAACCTATGCAAGTATCATTGCAACTATCTTCTTCATCATTGTAGGTAACCTTTATTCAAGATTTAAGAAAAGTAAAGAGGTAGTTAATAAAGCGTAATTAATATGTTTTTGCCTTTAAAAGATATAAGAGTTCTAGAGCTTGCAAATGTTCTTGCAGGTCCTACTGTTGGCGTTTCATTGGCTGAACTTGGTGCAACGGTTATTAAGGTTGAGAACCTTTTAACCTGCGGCGATGTAACCCGTACTTGGAAGTTAACATCTGAGGATTCAACAACCGATATTTCAGGCTATTTCAGCTGTGCAAACTGGGGAAAGAAATCTATCTCGCTTAACCTTAATAATCCTGAGGGGTTAGATATTGTTTACCGTTTAGCCTCAATCTGCGATATCGTTTTGGTTAGCTACAAACCCGGCGATGCCGAAAAGCTAAAAGTTGATTATAACACGCTCAGCCAACGCAATAAAAAACTTATTTACGCCCACTTAACAGGCTACGGGCTAAAAAACCCACGTGCCGGCTACGATGCTATTATTCAAGCCGAAAGTGGTTACACTTTCATGAATGGCGAACCCAATTGTAAGCCTGTTAAGATGCCAGTGGCATTGATGGATTTGCTTGCTAGCCATCAGATTAAAGAGGCTGTTTTGCTTGCTCTACTAAATCGTGAGCGCACTGGAAATGGTCAATACTTCGAGGTTAGCCTAATAAAGAGTGGAGTTGCATCATTGGCAAACCAAGCCAGTAACTGGCTTGTAGGGCAATCAATTCCAAAGCAAATGGGTTCCGACCATCCGAACATTGTTCCTTACGGAACAATCTTTTATACAAAGGATGAAAAACCTGTTGTTTTGGCTATTGGAAACGATAAACAATTTTCTGACCTTTGTTCAATTCTGGGAAAACCTGAATTGGCTAAAGACCCTAATTTTGCTAATAATTTTAATAGGGTTAGCAACAGAGAAGAGGTAGTTGCAATTCTTCAACAATTGATTGGTGAGGTTGAAAGGGATCCTTTCCTTGAACTATTAGATAAAAAAAGCGTTCCTGCGGGTGGTGTCTTAAACATGAAAGAGGTTTTTGAACTTCCCGAAGCACAAGAACTAGTAATGGAATCAACTACTGGCTCAGGCATGAGAATTAAAGGGCTTAGAACAATTGCCTTTACATTTAATGGAAAGGATAAGCCATGCGCAATTTCGGCTCCTCCCCATTAT
>JBPXJX010000645.1:0-1102 GCA_051715525.1 Bacteroidales bacterium | reverse complement strand
TGCTGTAAGAAAAATAAGTTTTTTCATAGTAATTATTTTAAAAATTGTTTAGTTACGGTTGTAGAAAAATTTGTTAAACAAAATTAATTCAAACAAACGTGCCGACAATAGCTGTCTATTAACTTCTACATAAAGTTTAATAATCTTGGTCAAATTGTATCGAGATTTTAAAAGTTATACACAATGAATGGAAAGTAATTAACAAGTATTGATTATTAATCACTTAATAGTCTATATTGGTATTTTATTTAGGGACTAAAATGGGTGGTTTCGAAAAAATTCTTGATTTTATTAAGATTTTACTAGTCAGCACTTTTAGCCAATTCATTTGGCTATTTGGACTATTGTTCATCTTTGGGTTTATATTATATCTTTTAGCCAGGTTTACAAGAACAACTTATGTTAAAACATCAGGTTCAACATTAGATGTATTTATAACAGGTTGGATTGGAACTCCAATTCATGAGCTTAGTCATGCCCTATTATGTATTGTGTTCAGGCATAAGATTACAGAAATAAAGCTATACACCCCCAATAAAACTGATGGAACTCTGGGATATGTAAATCACTCATATGAAAGTAAGAGTATTTATCAAAATTTTGGGAATTTCTTTATTGGCATTGCACCAATCATAGTTGGGGCTATAGTAATTTTTATACTTTTTTGGTTGCTACTACCTAATGCTAGTAATGTATTTGAGACTCTTCAAAGCCAAAGCAAAGTGCTAATAAAAGGGATTCATGGTAAATTGGATGGGGTTTGGTATGCGTTAACACAATCAACAGCAGACACGGTTAAAGCCATGCTAACCAAAGCAAATTTTATGGACTATAAGTTTTGGATTTTTATATATGTTGCTTTTTCAATTTCGTCGCATATGGAGCTTAGCCCCGCTGATATCAAAGGCGCATGGAGTGGACTTCTTATCATTGTTCTTTTCCTTTTGTTCATGAACCTCATTATTCTAGGCTTAGAATATTCTAGCCTTAGCAATCATTTTGGAAATTGGTGGCACTTTATAAAAATAGAATCCTACGCTACGTCAATAAACAAAGGGATTGGGGTTTTAGGTGCAATCTTTATTTTCTCAACACTATTTTC
>JBPXJX010000644.1:0-1296 GCA_051715525.1 Bacteroidales bacterium | reverse complement strand
CTTTTCCCAATATTCCTATTTGGATAAAATCAGTTGGTTTTCCAATATTCAGTTCAAATGGTGGAATTGAGAATTATATCATTATACATGAGGATATTACAGCAAATAAAAAAGCAGAAATTGCCCTTGAGCAAATTGAAATAAAGTTTAAAACCATTATTGATTTGGCTGCCGATACAATTCTTGTAGGTGATACAAAAGGAAACATCATCGAGGCCAACCAAAAGGCTTTCGAATTGACAGGATTTGAAAAGGATGAGCTGATTGGACGAAATATCTCATCGCTTTTCACTAAAGAAGTACTCGAAGCGAATCCATTACAGTATGATCTTTTAAACGAAGGTAAAGTGGTTAGAAATGAGCGCTCTCTTACCCGAAAAGATGGGAGTAACGTTGTTATTGAAATGAACACCCGAAAAATGCCAGATGGCAGATATACTGCTGTTATTCGAGATATCACTGAGCGTATTATTAGCGAAAAAGCAATAAGAATTAGTGAAGAGTTGCACAAAAACTTAGTTATCAACTCTTCAATGGGGATGCATTTTTATGACTTAATTGATAATAAACTTGTTTTTAGTGGATATAACCCTGCTGCGGATGAAATCCTAAATATTGACCATAGCACTTTAATCGGTAAAACTATTGAAGAGGCATTTCCAAATCTTATAACCACAAATATTCCAGTACATTACAGTGAGGCTGCTCTGAATGGAACCCCTTGGATAGAAGAACAAGTTGTTTACAAGGATGATCACATTGAAGGAGCATTTGAGGTAAGGGCATTTCAAACCTCTCCGGGTAAAATGGTTGCTGTTTTTCTAGATGTTACCGAGCGAAAGAAAACCGAAGCGGCACTAATAAGTAACGAGACTTTGCTAAAAAAACAAAATGCTGAGTATATCGCATTAAATGAAGATTTGAATAAAAGCAATGAGCGTATACGCGAGATAAATGATGTGTTAATTCGCACAACCGAAAAAGCACAGGAAAGCGATAGGTTAAAATCAGCATTTTTGGCTAATATGAGCCACGAAATCCGTACCCCAATGAACGGGATCATAGGTTTTAGCGATTTACTTCTACAGGACAATCTTAAAAATGAAGATCAAAAAAGATATGTTGATATTATTATTCGCTCAAGTAAACAGCTCCTTTCTATTATCAATGATATTATTGATATTTCAAAAATTGAAGCATGACAAGTTACTTTACAAAATACTTCAGTATCAATTAATTCTGTAATAACAGATACTTTTAACCTATATCTCCAGGAGGCAAAGCGTAAAAACAATA
>JBPXJX010000643.1:0-2411 GCA_051715525.1 Bacteroidales bacterium | reverse complement strand
TCTTTTTGCGGCATTCACGGCTTTTATAACCATAAAAACAGCAAAAGCAACAATAATAAAATCGAATATTACCTGAAGAAAGTTACCGTAGTTTAATGTAACAGCCGGATTGCCATCAACGGCGGCTTTCATAACAAATTTAAGATCGGTAAAGTTTACCCCGCCAATAAGTAACCCAAGAGGAGGCATGATTATATCATTTACCATTGATGATACAATTTTACCAAAAGCGGCACCAATGATAATACCAACAGCCATGTCGGTAACGTTACCTTTCATGGCAAATGATTTAAACTCGTTTAATATTTTCATGGTTAAATTGATTAAAATTTGTATGAAAAGCCAATGCCAAGTAACTCTTTAAATTGTATTCGAGGTTTTTCCACACCATTTTTATCTTTAATTAATATTTTGTCGTCATATATTAGTTGAGTATTTAGGTTAACCGAGATGTACTTGTTTACTTTTAATGCAATTAAAGTTTCCCAGTTTACAACGATGTTCTGAGGATCCTTCGAGTAGTTCGAGAAAAGGTCGACTTTTGTTGTAAACGATACATTTTTCAAGAACTCACCTTTAAAATCATTTTTTGAATAAATCATTCTAATGTATCCCCCAAATTCACTTTTTGTATTTTCACCTTTTTCAACACCAAATGCACCAGCATCGGCAAGGACTTGATCGTTAACAATCGTTAGTTTGCCAGTTAATGGAGCAGCAAAAATACTTAGGTAAGCATCAGGCTTGTAGTCGATACCTAACGCAACAACAGTGTAAGCAGGGGCAAAGCGGTTAGATATTTTTTCTCTTGTAGTATCTGTCGGATAATTGTAACCAACATCCATTTGGGTTTTGAAATTAATTAAAGCAGCGTAGTAGAAATTCTTAAAAGCTTCGCGACCATACTTGGAGAGGAGATCGATTTTATCGTCGGTTTTCTTTGTGTATTTAACACCTTCTTGATTTAAAATGCCATACCCTAAGTCAAGCGAGTTATCCCAAGCATTTTTACCCCTTTTATATTTGGCAAATAGGCTTAAAATTCCATTTGCTGAAACTGAGTTTTGTCCTCCAGCTGCCCAATTATTTAATGAGGTTTGAGCTAAGTTTATACCAATAACCCCACCCTTTTTCCAACCCTTTGTGGTGTCGGCAGATTGGGCTTTTAGTGTTTTTTCAGCCTCAGTAACTTGAGCATAAGAATAGCAATAGGCTGTTAGTAATAAGGAGATTAGGGTTATCTTTATACTTTTCATAATATTAGGTTTTTGTTTTTGTAATAAAACCCATAAACAATAAATGCTGTTATTGGTTTAACGGGTGAAGGTGAGATTAAATCAATCAACAATAAATGCAACTTGAAAGAAATTATTTACAGCCCCAATTAAACGTAACTTAATATAAAACGATTCGGTAAAGATTTTGTAGGCAAGAAATTCGTGGTTTGGCACATTAAACTCATCGAAAATAATAATGTCCCCTTTTTTTAGGAAAGGAGCCATACTCGTTAAAACGTATATTGTTGATGAGAAAAGATCTGCATCAAGATGAATTACTTTTCTTTTGCTACTATTAAAAGCTGATGATTGGAGAAAATTAGGTAGAGTTTCTTGAAACAAACCTTTATGAAACTCGGCTCTAGTATCGTTAACCTGAGGAATCTCGGCTTTCATATCACCTTTTCCAAAAGTACCCCACTTCTCGGGCAGCCCTTCAAATGTATCGAACCCATGGAACTTGCTGTTCTCATTTTTGCAATTTCCAATCCACCATTTAAAAGAGAGGGCTTGGCAAACACCAAACTCCAAATAATCGAATGGTTGATTATTCAGATCTTGATTTTCAATGATATAATTATATAAGGAGTAACGCTTTGAGTAGTTTCTTTTAAAAAAAAATGAATGGTAAAAAATACTCTTTTTGTCTTGCTGTGATATCCATTTAGAGAGACTAATAGTATTTGAAAACAATAGAGACACATTTCTGAGCCATCCAAATAGTAGGTGTGGATGGCATTTTATAACAAGGTTTTTTAAAAAAATAAAGGTTGATTTAGAAATTCTACTCATCGGTTAGCGAATTTATTTTGACTATTAATTGTTCAATAATAGTTGAAAATTGTAGGATAAATAATGGTTGTAAAATTAAGATGTTTTAATAAATATTTAATAGGAAAAGAAAATCTAAAAGATTAAACTTTTTGTAAGATATAGCTGAAGTAAATTAAGTCTCTATTTGCAAATTGATTGTATACTACAGAGTTTTTTACTCCTGCAAATTCTCTGAACTGATTGGCAAATATTTTTGGAACGCTTTTAGATATTTCTGTCATTCTTCGCTCATGATCCTCATCAAGGGCTTGTAATACGTTTGGGGTTATATCATTTTTCTTTTTAATTACCATTTCTGAA
>JBPXJX010000642.1:0-2002 GCA_051715525.1 Bacteroidales bacterium | reverse complement strand
GAATATCGAATATTGCCCATATAAGAAGAGTAATTAGCAAAAGATTAAATAGAAGAACTGTAAAACCTACGAAAATAGTGTCAAAATCCTTATAGTAAATTGATTTGGACGCCCAACGTTTACGCTGGTTTAGTGCCCCTGAAATACTTGACACAGGAGATGTTCGAACAATGGCTTCAGCATTGTTCAGAAAGGTGATTTTACAACCCTTTATTCGTTTAGCCTGATGAAGAAGAAACATATCATCGCCCGATGAAACCATCGGATTTAATTGATTGTAGATGTTTTCAAAAACGCCTTTCCTGAAAGCAAGATTTGCCGAACTGGCTATAATTGGATGATTAACACCACAAGAACCGGCTGCAGTTGCCATCAAACTCGCATATTCAAGCGACTGAACTTTGCTCACAAAACTATCGTTATGAAGCATTACTACTGGGGCAACAATAAAATCAACACCACTTCCAGCGCATCGTGAAATAGTTTCCAGCCAACGATTTGAAGGAATACAATCGGCATCTGTAAAAACAATTATCGGGTTAACTGCCTGTCCAAAACCAGATGATAATGCGGCTTTTTTTCCTTTTGCTTCATCAGGTAACTCTACAACCCTTATGTTTTGAAGTCTTGTAGAATATTCTCGTGCTATAGAAATTGAGTTATCGGTTGAATGGTCGTTGACAAGAACTATCTCAAATAGTTCAGTCGAAAGCGTTTGATTATTTAATGCCTCCAAAAGTGAAGGAAGATTTTTCTCCTCGTTTCTAAAAGCAATAACAAGGCTTAGCTTCTCGAGATTAACGTTTCCCTTTATATTATTGGGTGTTAATCTCCTAAATCCAATAGCAAAAGCTATAATTATTGAGATGTAAAGAGTTGAAATCAGTATGATTAGCCCAATAATAATCATCATGGCATATGTGTTTCGAAAAAAGTTTTCAACCCTTTGCAGGCAGAGTCAATCTCGTTTAATGGGCGAGCCACATTAAAACGTATCCAATCCTTTTTATTAGCACTAAAATGCTCACCGGGAATTACAGCAACTTGTTGCTCATCGTAAAGTTGCGATGCAAACTCAAAGCCATCATTCCAGCCTTTTGGCAGCTTTGCCCAAACAAAGCAGCCTCCATCAATAGTAGGAATTGAAAATCCCAATTGCACTAGCGTTTGAGTTAAAGTATCAAAAGAAGTTTTGACGTTTCCTCGGAATAATGCTGTAAAATCCTTGGCAAATGTGCTTTCGTTTAAATAATTGGCTAGGGCTTGTTGTAACAAGGATGGGGCGCAAAGTCCTATATAATCATGTATCGATTTTATTCCATCCATATGGCTGTCGTGCGATATCAAATATCCAATTCGCCAACCAGTTATGCAAAGCATTTTTGAAAAGCTGTTTGCGATAAAAAGATTAGGCGAAAGCCTATCGTATGGGATGTAGGGTGGTTCGTTAAAGTAAAGCTGCTCGTAAACGGCATCAAAGACAATATAAAACCCTAGTTCCTCAGATAGTTTTATCAATTCATAGACCTCGTGTTTGCTCCAGATTTTTCCAAAAGGATTCCCTGGGGAGCTAACAAAAACAAGTTTAACGCCCTCATCTATTATCGTTTTTGATAATTCATCAAAAGAAATAGAGTTCCTATTATTTAAAGGGTAGTGGATAAACTTTTGACCAAATATTTTTGGAAGTTGAAGATAACTCTCGTATGCGGGTTCAAATGATAATACAGCAAATTTGCCATTTAAAAGTCTGTTGATATAAGTATAAATCAGCGATAACGATTCGGTTGCTCCTTGGACTACTAAAAGATTATTTGTTGATACTTTATATTGCGAAGCAATTAAATCGAGCAACTGAAAATTGCCAACTCCAGGTGCGTATTGATGTACCTTTAAATCCGCAGCATCCTTTAACTTAGATATCAATTCTGCAGGAGGATCAAACCCCGGAATTCCTTGGGCTAGGTTGATTCCACCTTTCTGCTTAACCATATTGCTAAAA
>JBPXJX010000641.1:0-6747 GCA_051715525.1 Bacteroidales bacterium | reverse complement strand
CCACCATTATCGGTAACATTTCCGCCTGAACTTGCAGTTGTTTTTGTAATATTAGTAACTGATGTGGTCGTAACTGTTGGTAATGCAACTAGGGTTGTGAATGATACCTCTGGACCATAGCTAGTTCCAGCGCTATTAGTAGCGTAAGCTCTAACATAGTAGAGTTTATTACCAGCTAGATTCGTAAGGTTTGCTGTATAAGCACCTGCTCCGTTACCACTTGCAACTTTGGTGTCGCTTATGGTTGGATTATGATTTATACTCCAGCAAATTCCACGCTCAGTAACAGTTGCTCCGCCTGTAATTGTAACATTTCCACCACCTGTAGCCGTTTTACCTGTAATATCAGCAATAGCATCAGTTGTTACAGTTGGTTTTACTGGGAGAGTCGTAAAAGATACCTCTTCGCCATAGATGGTAACGTTAGGGTAAATAGCATAAGCTCTAGCATAGTATTTTGTTGCGTAAGCAAGGTCGCCAATTTTCACAACATAAGTTGCTGTTGTTGTGTTTTCAGTATAAGCAATTTTACTACTAGATGTTGTAGGTTCGGTTACAATATCGTAACAAATTCCTCTTTCGGTATAATCGTTACCAGCAATTGTAAAACCTGTAACATATGCAGAATCAGATTTTACGTTAGAAATATCCGAGGTTGAAAGTTTCGGTTCCAACCGAACATCCTCCGGATCCTTAGTACAAGCAACAAAAAGAACTGTCGTTGTAATAAGGATTGTAAATAATCTATATATAGTTATTCTTTTCATCGTTTTATCAATCATTTAATTAACTTAGAATTAGCTGTTTTTGGTAAAAGTGCAACTATAAGTAGAGGCACCAATGACAAGTTGAATAGTATAATTTCCTGTTGTTAGTGGAATATCACTACTACTACCATTATTCCAAAGGTTTGGTAAGGTAAGTCCATTACCAGTACCTAAATTCAAGCCATTATCCCAACCATCATTCTTCCTAAACTTTACACCACCAGCAGTAATATCGATGGTTATAAACCAGTACCCACCTTGAGGGTTGTAATCTAGCTTAGGATCGGGAGCACTCCAGCCAGTAAATGAACCTATTATACCCACTTTGAACTCTTCCAATGTAAAAGTAAGCGCGTTGATATCCACAGTAAGTTTATACCATCCATTTCCATTTTCAACAGGGAAAGCTGATCCGTCCACAGCAAGTGCTGAACCTGTTTTGCCATAAGATGTATTAGTATCTGGGTTTTTTAAGGTAAAAGGGTTAGCCGTATTTAGTTTAACATAACCAACATATTTTCCATCACCTAAGGCAGATTCAATTTTTTGAGATATACCTGATCCAATTAAATCCAAGCGAGGTAAACCATAAAGTGTAACACTTGCATTTGTTGGTTCTGATGAATAAGCAAATGGGTTACTACCAGTACCCGGAGCACCGGTACCAGCATCAATGGTAAGAGTTGCTCTAATGCGGAAGTCAATAGATGATACAGCATCAGCAGGGAATTCTTTAAGGAGTATTCCATTAAGATCACTAACTGTTATATTTATTAGTGTATCCTGCGAGCCTGAGTATAATTGAGTAGAGTTAACAAAGTTATTACCTGCAGCACAAGCCTCTAGGTAATAGGTTGCAGAAGCATTAAAACCAGGATTAACTGGTGTGCCAACAAATTCAAGAGTGCTTAAGCCATTGGACCTAATAAGTGTTAGGTCTGGCATTGATACGATTGTTGGTGCAATTGGGTTATCCAGAATCTTGACAATTGTCTCATCCTTCTGACAGCTGGATAAAAACCCAATCAACCCAATAAAAATTATATATAGTTTCTTTTTCATGGTTAATAAAGTTTATGATTAATTATAACCTGGATTTTGCTTAATGTTCGGATTTGCAGAAACTTCATCACCTGGTATGGGGAAGATATTTAAATGACTATCGGTATTTGTACCATTAAAAGAACCACCCTTCCATTGCCAATAATAGTTTCCATCTGTAAATTTTCCAAAACGAACTAAGTCAGTACGTCTTTGACCTTCATAGTAAAACTCTTTTCCACGTTCATTCAATAGCTTTTCAAGAGTAAGGGATGTCAAATGGTTTGTTGGATTTGCCCCAAAGCTTCCAGCTTGGTAAGCCCTATCTCTAATTAAATTCACGTCATCAAGTGCTGTTGCATCTCCATTATTGATTCTAAATTTTGCTTCAGCTCTCATCAGATATGCATCAGAGTATCGGAATATTGGGAAGTCGGTACACGCAAATTCGGGATGGTAATTTGCAGGTAAAGTACCATCAAAGTTTTTTGCAGTGAACTTATAAACCCCAACTCCATAATCACCATTTGATGAAGCGCTTGGAATAACCATACTCTTTTTGAATTTCATAAAAACACGTTTATCGGGGCAGGACGCAAAGGTAGAATCAGCCCTATTAGCAGGTACTGGGATTGCAACATTACCATAAGTTGCAATTGTATCAACAAGAATATTAAAAAACTCTTTTCGTGCTCTATTTCCATTCCAATTAGTGTTCGAAGTCAAGCCATGAAAACTTTCTGCTCTGATATACTTACCGTCGCTTGAGGATTCAATAATGAATGTTGTTCCAACAGCACCTTGAGTATGAATACCGTCTATTGCCCACGCAAAAATCATTTCAGGGTTGTTTGTTCCATCATTGTCAGCACAGAAATTTTTTCTGTAGTTACTTGCTAAGGAGTAAGCCCCACTTCCTATTACTTTGTTTGTATAAATAATACAACTATCGTATTTTGCTGTTCCTGTATACACTTCAGCGTTTAAATAAACTCTGGCAAGTAACATCCAACAAGCTCCTTTATCAGCTTGAGGGTAAGAAAATCTAGGATCTCCAAGTTTATCTTCTATTGCTTTTAGTTCTTTTACAATATAATTAAAGAGATTTGCTCTTGAGATTTGTTTTGGGTAGAATTTTCCTACTCCATCAGCTTCTGTTGTAAATGGGGGATTACCAAATAGGTCCATATGCCAATAGTATGCTAATGCTCTAAGAAAACGTGCCTCAGCATTATATTGCACTACCTTAGGATCTGAATTGTTATCAGTGAAGCGGATAAAATCATTTGCATAAGTGATAGTTAAACCAAGGCGTTGATACAAAGCGGTAAGAAATGGATTATTAGCAGACCAAGTCTGGGTATTTAAATCGGAAATACCAATATCTCCCCACCCACAAATTGCCTCATCGGTTGTTATTTCTTGCAAATTCCATAATGCTCTGGTTGTTGTAAAAAAGTTATCATTAGGTGAGGTAATATCTGCTCCTCCCGTACTGCCTTGTCCAACTAAATTGAAACTAGCATAGATTTTAGCTAAAACCTGTTTCAAGTATGCAGGATCGTCACCTAAGTTTCCCGATAAAATTACATTTGGATCCTTAGGGGTAACATCCAAATCTTTCACACATGATATAATAATCATAGTTGAAAGAATTAAGCCTGTTATTATAATTTTTTTATTCATATCCATTTTTTGTTAAAATGTTAAAGATTAATACTTAGACCAATTATAAATGTTCGAGGTCTTGGGTAGAAGTTATTGTCAATACCACCACTTACTTCTGGGTCGAGACCCGAATATTTTGTTGCTGTTAGTACATTTTGAACTGTAAAACTTAAACGTACATCAAACTTATTAATAACATTACTGAACCTATATCCAGCGCTAATGTTATCAATTTTAAAGAATGAAGCATTCTCAACAAAGTAGTCGCTTGTAAATTGACGTTTTACAAACTTAGTATCAGTTAAGTAAGTAGGGGAATTTTTCCAGTAATTAAGTTGAAACATTTGATCGTAAGAAGTACTTGCAGCAACTTGATTGTAAACATAGTTACCAATACTAGCCCTAGCCGAAGCAGAGATATCAAATCTTTTGTAATTGTAACGTGCTGAGAAGCCTAACAGATAATCAGGAGCAGGTTTATGGTAAATATATTTATCTTCATTATCACCATTAACTACACCTCCTTTTCCTGAGATATCAGTATATAACCCTTCAATTGGGCTACCATTTGCATCGTAAATTTGTTGATTTACAAAGAATGAGTATGCTGGGTAACCAACTCTAGTAACCTGTTTTTGTCCAGTGAAACCATCACCATAAAGAATGCCGATAAATTTTGGATCATCTGATAAAAGCAATTTTGTTACTTCATTTTTATTGTAAGTCAAGTTGAATCCAAGGTTTAAACTCATATTCTTTTGTGAAATAGGTATAAGGTTAAGTGAAACTTCAACACCTTTATTTTCTAGACTACCTACGTTAGTATATAAAGTATTTGAGAAGTTACTACCATTTGGAATGGTAACCTGGTTTAATAAATCTTTGGTAGTGCGATTGTAAAGTTCTACTGATCCTGTAAAACGGTCATTGAAGAAACCAAAATCTAATCCGATATTTTTTGTGGTTGTTTCTTCCCACTTAATGTCAGGATCGTAAGGATTTGGACGCAAGGTTGGTGAGTATTCACCTTCTATTAAATAGTATGCACCATCAGCCGAAGTTATATACTGCGCTTGATACGGGTAATAGCTTCCGATATCTTGTTGGCCAGTAACTCCCCAGCCTAAACGTAACTTTAAATCAGAAATGAAACTAACATTTTTTAGGAAAGATTCCTCTTTGATTTTCCATGCAAATGCTGCAGAAGGGAATATTCCCCAACGATTTTCTTTCGAAAAACGTGAAGATCCATCGTCGCGAATAGTAAATGTTAGCAAATACTTTTCGTTAAAGGTGTAGTTAATACGTCCAAAGAAAGAGACCAAATAATTTTCGTTAATATACGATTGGAGCGAGTCTGTAATGTCTCTAGTATAGCTATTGCCTTCGCGTTGAAAGTGTTGCCACGAATAACCAGCAGTAGCATCAACCTTACTTTTTATTGCACTTATCTCTTTATTATAGTTAAGGTAAAAATCGAGTAGGTTGTTTTTATAGGTTGCACCATAATTATTAACTCTACCAATTGTACCTCCAGTGATTGTTGTAGGAGATGTTTCAGGACGGTTATTATGCCCATTACTCTCGTTAAAATCGGTAGCTAGATTCAGATTAGCAACTAGGTCAGGTATATAAGGCAATTTGTAGTTAAACTGGATATTTCCGATTACCCTTTTAACAACTGATTTATTGTCAACTTCAAGCAGCTGTTCTACAGGGTTAGGAGTACCTAAATTTGAGCCGTAGTTGCTCCATTGGAAATAACCGTCGGTAGAAATGTTACCATCCTTAACGGGTTTGGTTGGATCCATATTTATTGCAGAACCTAGTGCACCAGCATCACCAAAATTATTATTTGTATACATTCCCTTTGCATTAACACTAACTTTTAAGCTGTTGTTTAGGAATGTTGGATCAAGGCTAATAGAACCGGTTATTCTATCCATATCGGTATTTTGCATAATACCGTTTTGTTTGTTATAACCTAATGCTACCCTGTAAGGTAAATTTTTATAGGCACCTAAAACACTTAAGTTATGATCTTGTGAAATTGAAGTGCGGAAGATCTCCTTTTGCCAGTTCGTATTTGCATTTCCTAGCCTTGGATAACTTGCTGCACCAAATAAAGAGTTTCGGTCATAGGCAATTTGTCTAAGTTCATCACCAGAATAAACATTAATAAACTTAATAGCACTTGCAATTGATGTGTTTCCATCATACGATATTTTCATCTTGCTATTTGCAGAAGTTCTCTTTGTTGTAATAAGAATTACACCATTTGATGCTCTTGATCCATAAATTGCAGTTGAAGATGCATCCTTTAATACTGTCATGGTTTCGATATCGTTTGGATTCACAAACCCAAGGATGTTTGAACTTCCAGAAACATCACTGTTATCGATCGGAACTCCATCAATAATGATTAAAGGGTCGTTAGAGGCATTTAAAGATGAACCTCCACGAATACGAATTGTTGAGCCACTTCCAGGTGCTCCCCCAGCGGTTGTAATTACAACACCAGCGGTTTTGCCTACTAATAATTCCTGAGCAGATGTTATGGCTCCTTTATTGAAGTCTTTTGAGCTAACTGTTGTAACAGAACCAGTTAAGTCTGATTTTTTTGCTGATCCATAACCAATAACAACTAGTTCTTCAATGGATTCAGATGCTGATTTTAATATAATATCAACAATTTCTCTTCCGTTTACTGGAATTTCCTCAGTTGCATAGCCAACAAAGCTGAAGGATAACACACTATTTGCATCAGCCTGAATTGTGTACTTTCCATTAAAATCAGATGTTGTGCCTTTTGATGTGCCTTTTATAATTACTGTAACTCCAGGTATTGGATTGCTTGATTCATCTTTAACAGTTCCTGATACTGTTAACGCTTGTCCAAATGAGAAATTACAATAAATGAAAAGGGCAAATAGGATTAGCAAGCTCCTAGTTAAATGCTCTTTCTTCATAATTGTTATTATTTAGTTTAGGTAATTTATTTTCGAAGGCAAGCTAGTGATAAATTTAAAACAATTTAACACTACAATCAATTATTAATCAATATTTTACGCAAACGTTACCGCAAACGTTTGCATACAATAAAACAAAGATTGGAACTATATTTTTTAAATTATGCAATGATTTATATCATCTTAACCTTTTAAATCTCTAAGATTTTATGATCTTTTTACTAACTTTGTTTAAATAAAAATTGCATGAAGTCTAACCAAGTTACCATTAAAGATATTGCCCGTGAATTGGGCATTAGCCC
>JBPXJX010000640.1:0-3993 GCA_051715525.1 Bacteroidales bacterium | reverse complement strand
GAGAATCAACTTAAAGAAAAAGATAAAGAGAAAAACGAGAAGTATGTTAACGAGTGCGTAAACAACTTCCTCGAAAATGAGCCAATTCCAGGCATCCAGTTTGAATATATGTTTTCAGCTGGTGTTCTTCCATCTATTACTATTGATGAGATTAACGCTTATGCAAAAAGCATGATTACTGATCAAAATTTGGTCATAACAATCAATGGTCCTAAGAAAGATGGAATTAAACTTCCAACTGTTGATGAGGTTTCAAAAGCGATTAAAGAGGTAAGCGCTGAGAAACTTGAGGCTTATGTTGATAAGGTTTCTAACAAACCTTTAGTTGAGAACGTTGCGTCTGTAGGTAAAGTAAATTCTGTTAAAGAGGATAAAGATTTTGCAACAACCGAGTGGACACTTTCAAACGGCGTAAAAGTTGTTTTCAAGAAAACTGATTTTAAAGCCGATGAGGTTCAGCTAAACGCATTTAGCAAAGGAGGTATCTCATTGGTAGATGTAAAGACTATCCCATCTGCATCCTACGCAACACAACTAGTTGCTAATGGTGGTGTTGGTGAATTTTCTAGTACAGATTTGGAAAAAATGCTTGCTGGTAAAGTTGTTAGCGTTCAACCTATGATTGGTGAGGCTTTCGAAGGCTTTATGGGTAGTTCTTCACCAAAAGATTTCGAAACAATGCTACAGCTTGTTTACTTATATTTTACTCAACCACGTGAAGATGAGCAAACCTACACATCATACATGGATAGGATGAAAGCTTATTTTGCTAACGTTGGCGCCGATCCTCGTATGGCTTTCCGCGATAGCGTTTCTGTTATGATGGCAAACCATAACGCTCGCGTTATGCCTATGAACCTCGATTATTTGAATAAGATTACCTATAAGCAAAGCTTGGATTTCTACAAGAGTCGTTTTGCAGATGCCTCTGACTTTACCTTTGTTTTTATTGGTAATGTTAATCCCGATGAGGTTAAAGGCTTAATTGAGAAATACCTTGGTGGTCTACCAAGCATTAAGAGGGTAGAGGCTGCTAAAGATAATGGTGTTCGTCCTCCAAAAGGTAAAGTTCAAAACTATTTTAAGAAACCTTTAAAAGATCCTAAAGCTACAATCAACATTGCTTACACTGGAACAATCGATTATACTTTAGAGAATAAAGTTCTAGTTGATGCTATTAAGAGCGTTCTTAACAATAGATATATTGATGAGATTCGTGAAAAAGAAGGTGCTACTTATGGTGTTGGTGTTAGAGCTGGCATTAAAATGTTCCCATACTCATCTTTTAGCTTTGGTTTTAACTTTGATACTGATCCTGCTCGTAAGGATAGAATGATTGAAATTATCCACAACGAGGTTAAGGCAATAATGACTCAAGGTCCATCTGAGGAAAACCTAGTTAAAGCGAAAGAGTTTATGCTTAAGCAGTTTGATCAAAATCAACGTGAAAATGGTTATTGGTCAGCTGTAATTCGTGAGAAGTATGAGAATGGTATGGATATCAACTCAAAATATAAAGAGCTTGTAAATGGTATTACAGTTGAGAAGGTAAAAGTTTTAGCTGCTAAACTATTTAGCCAAGATAATATTGTTGAGGTAGTAATGACTCCTGCCGAGTAGTTCAATTTATATACTATATAGAAAGCGATGCTATTTTAGCATCGCTTTTTTAGTTTTATTCAGTCAAAATGGCTTGTAAAATCCTTTGTCAATGCCAGTTTGGCTGATTTTTTACTTTGGCAACCGATTTGAAGTTCATTTCAAGAAAGAAAATCGAAAATTATGAACTTCAATAATTTTACAATCAAATCACAGGAAGCCATTCAGCAGGCTTTTACAATAGCTCAAGGGTATAATCATCAATCAATTGAGCCAGCACACCTTTTGAAAGGTATAATAAGTCAAAGCGAAAGCATTACTGGCTTTGTTTTAAGGAAATTAGGTGTAAACCCTTCAACTTTCGATTCGGTTTTAACTAAAATTCTTGAGTCGTATCCAAAGGTTTCTGGTGGTGATCAGTACTTAAGTTCAACCGCTAGTAGGGTATTGCAGAAATCACTTGATTATAGCAAAGAATTAGGCGATCAATACGTTTCTGTTGAGCATATTTTATTGGGTTTATTGGCCATTAGTGATCAGGTATCTCAGATGATGAAGGATGCTGGTATAACCGAGAAAGATTTAAAGTCGGCTATAGCTGAACTTCGAAAAGGTGCACAGGTCGATAGTCAAACGGCCGAGGATACGTACAATGCGCTTAACCGTTTTGCTATCAACCTTAACGATATGGCTCGATCGGGTAAACTCGATCCAGTAATTGGTCGTGATGATGAGATCCGAAGAGTTCTTCAGATTTTAACCAGAAGGACCAAGAATAACCCAATCCTAATTGGCGAACCCGGAGTTGGTAAAACGGCTATTGCTGAGGGTATTGCGCAGCGTATTGTCGGGGGTGATGTTCCTGAAAATCTAAAATCAAAGCAATTATTCTCGCTTGATATGGGAGCACTTGTTGCTGGTGCAAAATACAAGGGTGAATTTGAGGAACGTTTAAAATCAGTAGTTAAAGAGGTCGTTTCATCAAATGGCGAGCTTGTTCTTTTCATTGATGAAATTCATACTTTGGTTGGTGCTGGAAGAGGAGACGGCGCAATGGATGCGGCCAATATACTAAAGCCAGCTCTTGCACGTGGCGAACTTCGTGCAATAGGTGCAACTACTCTCGATGAGTACCAAAAGTACTTCGAAAAGGATAAGGCGTTAGAGCGTCGATTCCAAAGCGTTTTGGTTGATGAACCCGATACCATAAGCGCGATTTCAATTCTTCGTGGTTTGAAGGAGCGTTATGAGAGCCACCATTCGGTTCGAATTAAAGACGAGGCAATAATTGCAGCAGTTGAACTATCGCATCGATATGTTTCAAACCGCTTTTTACCCGATAAGGCAATTGACCTTGTGGATGAGGCAGCATCGAAGTTACGCCTTGAGATGAACTCAGTTCCTGAGGATATTGATGAGATTGAACGTCGTATTAAACAACTTGAAATTGAGCGTGAAGCCATTAAACGTGAAGGCGATAAGTTTAAACTGGATGAGTTAGGTAAAGAAATAGCCAATCTGAATGAAGAGCGAACAAGGCTTCGGGCTAAATGGCGAAATGAGAAAAATATTATCGATTCAATACAGCAAAATAAGCAGAACATTGAAAATTTTAAGTTTGAGGCCGATGAAGCCGAGCGCCGAGGCGATTATGGAAGGGTTGCAGAGTTGCGTTATGGAAAAATTAAGGAGGGCGAAAATGAGATTGAAAGATTAAAGCATGAGCTTACGTCGATACAAGCAGATTTTGCTTTAATTAAAGAGGAGGTTGATGCTGAGGATATTGCTGAGGTTGTATCACGATGGACTGGTATTCCAGTTAACCGAATGCTTCAAAGCGAAAAGGAAAAGTTGCTTAACCTTGAAGTTGAACTCCATAAAAGGGTTGTTGGACAGGATGAAGCAATTGCAGCTGTTGCCGATGCAGTTCGGAGGAGTAGAGCTGGATTACAAGATGTAAAGCGACCAATTGGTTCGTTTATTTTTCTTGGTACAACTGGTGTTGGTAAAACAGAACTTGCCAAAGCGTTAGCAGAGTTCCTTTTCGATGATGATAGTTTAATGACCCGAATCGATATGAGTGAGTATCAAGAGCGCCATTCGGTATCGCGATTGATCGGAGCTCCTCCTGGGTATGTTGGCTATGATGAAGGTGGCCAGCTAACCGAAGCTGTAAGGCATAAGCCCTATTCAGTTATACTTCTTGATGAAATTGAAAAAGCACATCCCGATGTATTTAACATATTATTACAGGTGCTTGATGAAGGTCGTTTAACAGATAATAAGGGTCGTACAGTCGATTTTAAGAATACAATTATCATAATGACTTCAAATATTGGTTCGCATATCATTCAGGAGAATCTTTCGGGCATAACCCAAAAGGATAGCGATGAA
>JBPXJX010000639.1:0-7168 GCA_051715525.1 Bacteroidales bacterium | reverse complement strand
TAAGACATAAGGCATTCATAAGCCATTCAGACCTGAATGGCTTTTTTTATAACTAATTTGTGAATTAATGGAAACCCAACCTAGAAAGACAAATATTTTTAAATCGTTCCCAAAAAACTTTTGGACAGTAATCGTAATGGAGTTTTTTGAACGTGGGTCGTATTATGGAGTAATGTCAGTGCTCTCCATTTATCTTATTTTAGACATAAATAAGGGGGGGTTAGGGTTTTCAAAAGAAGGGGTTGGAGTAATTAAAAGTGTAATAACGCCAATTCTCTACTTTTTACCAATACTTGCAGGTGCAATAGCAGATCAGTTTGGATATCGGAAAACGCTTATGTTTGCCTTTATTGTAATGAGCTTAGGCTATTTCTGTACAAGTATAAGTACATCATATTATGCTGTATTTATTAGCCTTTTGCTTATGGTTTTGGGAGCTGGTACATTTAAGCCAATTATTTCGGGCACAATTGCTCGAAATACAAATCAAAGTAACTCAGCCCTTGGTTTTGGTATATACTATTGGTCGATAAACCTTGGGGCTTTCCTTTTCCCATTGTTTTTAATTCCATTTCTCAAAGTCATTGGTTGGTCGTATATATTCCTAATGGCATCTGCATTTACAGGTTCAATGCTGCTTTTGAATATTTTCATTTATAAAGAGCCTCAAAGAACAACTACCCCAAAATCAATAATTGATGTCTTTAAAGGGATGTTAATGGTTCTAAAAGATTATCGTTTTTTCCTGATGATAGTTATTTATTCCGGTTTTTGGATCATGTATTTTCAGATGTTTGATACAGTACTCTGGTACTTAAAGGAGTATATGGATATGACACCTGTAAATATTGCAGTAAACAGATTCCTTTCAATTTTCGTTCATAATCCCAATTGGGCATTTGATGCTGAACATGTAACTGTAATCTCAGCTGGAACAATAATAGCACTACAACTAATTATTTCAAATATTGTAAAGAATAAAAAAGCAATGCCTACAATTATAACAGGGATAGCTTTTGGAACAATTGGTATGGGAATACTTGCTATTTCATCGCACGCATGGATTTTTATGCTTGGTTTAATCGTTTTCTCTATTGGTGAAATGACTGCTCACCCAAAGTTTATCTCTTATGTAGGCTTAATTGCGCCTGAAGATAAAAAAGCCTTATACTTAGGTTACTCTTTCTTATATGGTGTTATTGGAAGTGGAATTGGTGGAGTACTTGGTGCGTTTACCTATGTTCGTTTTGTCACTCAAATGGGTAAGCCGGGTTTATTGTGGCTTATGTTTTCTATGATTGGCGTAGCAACAATTATCGGATTACTTCTTTACAACAAATATTTAGCACCCAAAAAGGGCGTTTAGTTTATAAGGATTAAATAGGGGTGCTGAAACTCTATTTAATCCTTTTCATAAGGCTAGGGATTTAATTCTCCCATTGGTAACTCAATAAAAAACTTAGTCCCTATACCGAGCTCGGTTTCAAACCATATTCTGCCTCCTGTATTCTCAATAATACCCTTAACAATAGCTAAGCCAAGTCCCATGCCTCCTGATTTTGTTGTAAAATTTGGGCTGAATAGTTTAGGTTGAATTTCTTCAGGGATTCCCTTTCCGTTGTCTTCAATTGCAACAATTACCCAATTTTGGGAGCATGAAAGTTTTATTGCAATATCACCTTTTTTCCCTTTATCAATTGATTGCACTGCATTCTTAACAAGGTTTACAAAAACCCTAAATAGCTGCTCTCTATCACCATCAACAGACGTATTGCTTCCACAACTATTAGTGAAACTAAACTTAACGTTGCTATACCCTGAAAAAAGCGTAATTACCTCATCAATTACCGAGTTCATATTTACCGAAACAACTGTATTTACCGGCATTTTAGCAAAATTAGAAAACTCTGTAGCAATATTTGAAAGAGTATTTATTTGATCGATTAATGAGTTTGAGAATTTTTGAAACATTGTATCCCAATCCTCAACTCCCTCCTTTTTTGCTTTAATCAGATGCTGTATACTCAGCTTCATAGGTGTTAACGGGTTCTTAATTTCATGGGCAATTTGCTTTGCCATTTCGCGCCAAGCGCTCTCGCGCTGACTACGAGCTAATTTTTCTGCACTATCGGCAAGTTCAATCACCATTCGATTGTACTCTTTAACCAGCTGTCCAAGCTCATCGGTTGAGGTATACTTTATTGGTTCATTATGGCTCGAAATATCAACACTCCTAATTTTTGCTCTAATAAGCTCTAAAGGTTTAGAGATTTGGTTTGAAATAACAATGGCCAGAATTAGTGCGACCAATGCAATCAAAGTGAAAATGTTGATAATAGCAACAATTATGGAATATAAGTCATCAACAAACTCTCCCTGTCGGGTAAAATAGGGTAGATTGAGATATCCTATTACATTGCTATTCTGATCAACCAGTGGTACATAGGCTGAGTAAAAAGACATTTTACCAATTTGCTCATTTTGTATTAACCTTTGGCTATGGCCATAGGCCATTTCGTGCCATGCTTCAGGGTTCATCCTTCGCCCTTGTAAATGTCGCTCAAAAATCTCGGGGCGCGAAGTCGATAATAGGACTCCGTAAATATCGTAAATATTTATATCTGAGTAGAATACATTAGAAAACTGGACTAATTTATTGGAAATAAATTCCGAATTAGCCGGCGTTAGCAATCCTTCTTTAACAAAATCGCGATCTACTTCAATCATTACCGATAAAAGCTTTTCGCTAAGGTTATCAATGCTTTTATTTTCGAAATTTTTAACACTATAAATGATAGAAACTAAGGCGACAAGAATAAGAGAAATAAAAACAATAAGAATCATTGCTGTTTTTATCCTTTTCTTAAAACTTGGTAAATTAGTCCAAACATTTAATGGATATAGCGCAACTTTAAGCCAAAGTGCAATAATCAAGCTGAAAAAGATAAAGGCATACGCAAATGAAGCAGTGGTGTTTAAAACTGTTTCGCGTGGTTTACTTAGAACAACTATGTCATCCAGATCGTTTCGATAAACCAAATGGTTGTATAGCCCCCGATTGATAAAACTAAATTTTTGAGTTGAGTCAACATCAAAGGTATTCTCAAGTTTATATGGGAAATCGCCAGTTTGGGCAAGCAGCTGATCTTGATGGTATTTAGCAGTAGAGTAATCAGATAATTTCGACTTATTAGATAGTTTCCCCTCCAGTAGAAGCTCAGGGTAACCAAATTGTTCAGGGCTAAGCTTAGAGTCAAACTCTATATAAAGTCTTGTTATTTTTGAGTTGTGCTTACAATCGGCATACCCGATATAGTTTATTCTTCCATTCTGCATATTAAGGAAGTAAAAATTTGTACCCGGTATATTAATCCCAAAAACATTAATAATATCATTAAAAAAGCCATAGCAATCTACCTTACTATCAGTATTATCCATTATTAAATCGGAGCCTGGATAGCATACTGTTGCACGGAAATCATACTTCTTAAAATACCCGTTGAAGTATTTATTCTGAAGATACCCGAACATTTGAATATCGCTCCCTTGAATATTATCAATAAACCTATGAATGGCTGTATCAGCCTCGAGCCTGTTAACAACTGCGCTAAATTGCACTTCAGCAACTGGATCGCGCTCGTTGCTAAGGTTAATGGCTAAAACCTTTCGAACCTCTTGATCCTTAATAAATGTATAGTCGGATACCAAAACAACAGAATACAATGACGTTAAGCTTAAAAGAACTAAGTACCATGGTAATGAAATTTGTTTATGAAAAGTTCTAATGTAAAAAATTGCGCAAAAAACCATTACACCCCAAATAATTCCATATATCGATGGTACAGCGTTTATTGTTATTGATAATATTACTACAATAAAAAAACCTAATGCTGCGACAATACCTAAAAATGACGCATTAACTCGATTAATAAATATTTTCAGCCAGAAATCAGTAAATAGCATTGCTGTGATAAACCATAAAGAGATTGAAATATAGCCGATTATTGAGTAAAACGACAGGTTAAAAATTCGGTACGTTTCAAGGGTAATCGTTGAATGCGTTACCAGTGACTTAAATTGATAATCGGAAATAAAATAAAAACCAAAGACAAACAAGACTAAGAAAAAACTATAGACTTTGACACTCCGTGAACCATCTTTAAAACTTATAGTACCACTACGTCTGTATAGTAGAACGATAATAATAAATATAAAAATTGCATTAACTAAGAAATCGCCCAAAGATGGGCTTAAATTAGTGTGAGCATAAACTTCGGGGCTAAAAAGTGAAGAAAAGCCATTGCTTGGAAAATCAAAATTCAAACTAACCAAACGAATAGCAAGCAAAAAAATAATTAATAGTAAAAGATAAAATGGTTTATCTCGTAAGGTTCTGATATGAAATAAAACAATTACAGAAACAATAAAAAACACAAATGTTAGCCATTGAAAAATAGATTTTACGAGCTCTGAAACCTCATCTAAATTGACATTCTCTCTCGTTAGATATAAAACAAGTCCGTTAGAAATATTAATATTTATAGTCTTTTCATCTCTATATGGGGAGATATTGTATCCTTCTAGAGCGTTAAATCTTTCGTGATAATCGTTTTTAAGAAACTTGTTTTGATAGCTGTAATTGCTTTTTATCTTTAAAAGGGCTAAAACTTTATCGCTTTTATATATCTCCCATCGGCCTAAATACCATGTATTCTGAATGTTCTTTACGAATACATTTGCTGTATCGTTTATTAGATTCTCAACATCTACACTTTTCGACCAGAATATTAGCTTACTATTTCTAAACAGGAAAAGTTCAATGCCTTTCTCCTCGAGCTCATTGTTTAAAGTATCAGTTATGAAATTGTAAGCACCATCAATTCCTAGTACCCTCGATTTGCTAATAAGTTTCTTCGAGAAAAATTCGCTTTCGTTAAGACCTAATTGAAATTTCTTTTCAATTTCAGCAATATTAGGATCAGCTTTAGTGATTTGGTTTGCAATTTGCTGAGAAAATTGAGAAAGGGTGAAAAAGCCTATTGAGGCAATTATAAGAAAACCCAATAAATAGATTCTTTTTGTCATATTCATATTTTGAAGCCATCAAAAATCGAGCCGCATTATGTGTTTTTCTTTCTATACATGATGATAAGGTTCTCCTTTTAAAATTGTCATTGCCCTATAAATTTGCTCCATAAATATCAATCTAACTATCTGATGTGAAAATGTTAGCTTTGATAGTGAAACTAACCCGTTGGCGCGAGCCTTAACTTCGGTAGAAAAGCCATAGGGTCCTCCTATCACAAACGATATCTCACTTTTGCCTGCAACTCCTTTTCGCTCAATGAACTTGGCAAAATCAACCGATGAAAACTCCGGACCTTTTTCATCAAGAAGAATAAGCTCAGATGTAGGTCGAACAGACGCAAGTATCTGCTCTCCTTCCTTATGCATCTGAACGTTCTCCGACATCGATTTAGAGTTTTTAATATCAGGAATTACCTTCAGCTCAAACTTACAGTAATGCAATAGCCTTTTCTCGTACTCTGATATTCCTTCGAGAATATACTTTTTATCAGTTTTTCCAATAACAATAAGTGTTATCTTCATCTATTAGAATAATTTGAAATAATAACCATACAACAAAAAAGCACTACAATTTACAATAAGTTTTGCACTCCCCCGATTTTAATGAAAAATTAGGTATTTTCCCAATTCTAGTATAAATTTACCGTGAAGTACTAATTTATAGTTTTGAACACATCTGGTCTAAATTTTGCTGATTCAATAAAAATAATAATGATGAGGAGAAGATTAAAAACATTTTTGCCTGCATTAGCAATGCTATTTACACTTGTGGCATTTACAACCTCGAATCAAGATGCAGACAATGTTATAAAGAAAGTTTCAATTGCACTACAAACAGGAAATGCTCAGGAACTGTCAAAATATTTTACCAAAACGGTTGAACTCGAAATAATGGGCGAGGAAAATTTCTATAGCGCACCTCAAGCAGAAATAATGCTTAAAAATTTCTTTGAGAAAAGTAAGCCAACCGCTTTTAAAATAAACCATCAGGGAGTTAAGGATGTTTCAAGCTTTGCAATTGGAACATTAACAATAAAATCGGGAAATCTAAGGGTATCTTTTTTCATGAAAACTGAAAATAACCAAACCCTAATTCATCAACTCAGAATTGAGCAAAACGAGGAGGGCTCAAACGAATAACGTACCCATCAGCAGTATTGAAATACATGATAAATAACCTTATTGACCAACTAATCGATTTAGCTATTGCCGAGGATATTGGTGATGGTGACCACTCATCCCTTTCTTGCATTCCTGCAAATGCAATAGGCAAAGTAAAACTTATGGTAAAGCAACAAGGGATTATTGCAGGTGTTGATGTTGCCAAACGAATATTTAACAAAATCGACTCATCGATTGAATTTGAAAAGTTAATAAGCGATGGAACACCTGTTAAGTATGGTGATATAGTATTTTATGCTACCGGAGGGGATCGAGCATTACTTCAATCAGAACGAATTGTTTTAAACGTAATGCAACGCATGAGCGGAATTGCAACACAAACTAATCTTTATGTTAAAAAGATAGAAGGCACAAGAGCTAAAGTACTTGATACCCGAAAAACAAACCCAGGCATGAGGGTTTTCGATAAAATGGCAGTTAAGATTGGAGGTGGTGAAAACCATAGAATGGGGCTATACGATATGATTATGCTTAAAGATAATCATGTTGATTTTGCTGGTGGAATCGAAGAGGCCATTCGGAAATCGAACGAATACCTTGCCTTAACAGGTAGAAATTTAGGAATCGAAATCGAGACTCGCAATTTAAGTGAAGTTGAAAGGGTTTTAAAGGTTGGTAATGTTCAGCGTATTATGCTCGATAACTTTAGCATTGATGATACTCGTAAAGCCGTTGAATTGATAAACCATAAATTCGAAACCGAATCATCGGGGGGAATTAATCTTGAAACCATAAGAAGCTACGCAGAGTGTGGTGTTGACTACATATCTGTTGGAGCAATAACCCATCAGATTCAGAGTATTGATATGAACCTTAAGAAGGTTTAACTTTTCAGCTATGGGGAGTATAAAAAAAGAAAATTTCTTTTTCAAATTAAAACGAGGTAGCTCAATTAGGT
>JBPXJX010000638.1:0-8425 GCA_051715525.1 Bacteroidales bacterium | reverse complement strand
TTTGGGTGGTTATATTGTGCTAATAACCAAACGCGAATCTAAAGGTGGATATGGTGAAGTTCCTACTCACTTTGTGGAAGGGATTGTATACGGCGTTGATCCTCCAACTACTCCACCTCCTGCTAATAATAAGAAAAAGTAACTTATTTTACTTTAGAATAGGTTTGATAAAAAAACTTCCTTTGATAGTTTGGGCAAGTATTTACCAATTTCAATACTATCAATCCTTTTAGATAAGGCATTAATATCGTGATAACATCCTATAAGATGATTCTCAAATTCTTTATCTATTTCTTGATGTTGTGAATTTCTTTTAATTAAAAAGTTGGTTATTACACCTTTTTCAACATAAATCTCAATAATAATTTGGGTTCCACTAACAGATATTGTGCGATTTAAAGTGTAAGCTGGCGAATAGCCATAATTCCATTCCCAAGTCCTAAATTTTGTAGAAACTAGCTCGTCTATTAAACTGATATCATTTTGCGTAAACTCATAATTAGTTGCGTTGGAAAAAACCGTTTTAATATGTGTAATTAGCAAATCTTTAAAATTCTCAATACTGATTTCTCTATTTAGATACTCTACAATGTTGGCTACATGACTTCGAATTGATTTTACAGCTTTATCGGAATATGCTTCAAGGTCAACCTTTATGGATTCATTCAGCTCATCGAGGTTGGAATTAAAAAGTAATGTTCCATGATGAAGAACTCTGTTCTTAAATATATGCTCGGCATTTCCAGATATCTTTTTGTCACCAACTCGGATATCGTTTTTACCTCCAATTCGAGCATCAATGCCTAAGGATTTTAGAACATCAATAATTGGTTGAGTGTGCTTTTTAAAGTCGACCAAATTCCCTTCCGTTCCATTTGTAATGAATGTATAGTTAACATTCCCCAAATCGTGGTAAACAGTTCCACCTCCCGATAAACGTCTAATAACCGGAATTTGCTTTTTTGAAACAAAATTGTGGTTAATCTCGGCCATCGTATTTTGATGCTTTCCCAAAATAATTGATGGCGAGTTACTGTATAGAATGAAAATATCCTCAGAGAAGTTCTTTAGTAAATACTCCTCAGAGGCTATATTAAAGTAAGGATCACAACTTGTTTGATTGATGATTAGCATTGTAGTGAAAAGTAACGAGTGACAAGCAAAAAGCTTATCAAATATCACTTAAGAGTTTGATTTTTCTTCCTATTAATAAGATAGTTAGCTGGCAACCAAATGCTGATTCCGATTCCTGCACCTATTATTGCTCCACAAATGACATCGCCTGGGAAATGAACTCCCAAATAAATACGGCTATAGGAAACGAAGGCTGCCCAAAATAGCAATCCATAAGTAGCCCACCGATTATGAAATAGGAATGATAGGAATACAGCAACACCAAACGAATTTGCTGCGTGCGAAGATATAAAGCCATACTGCCCTCCACACCCTTTAACAAGATGGACTAGCTCTTGTATTTCAGGAGTATGGCATGGTCGTAAACGATGAAAAACATTTTTGAATAGGCTAACCGAAATTTGATCGGCAGCCACAATTACTAAGGCTATGGCGATTAACCACCATATGGTTTTCCAACCATGTTTTCGTATTACAAAGAAAATCAATAGTAGATAAAATGGGAAGGTGTACTTGCCCGAGGCAAAAACCATTATGGGATCCCAAAAAGGAGAGTGTAACCCATTTAAAAATAGGAATAGTTGAGTGTCCCACTTTATCAATGTTTCAATCATATTGCTATTCGTTATTAAGTTCTTTCCAAAGTAAATCTTTAAGTTGTGTAATCCCTATGCCCGTTTGAGCAGAAATGAAGATATGTGGAACTTTTTTGGGAAGCCCTTTTTTCATCTCTTTCATCAGCTCCTCATCAATTAAATCAGACTTTGTAATTGCTAAAACCCTTTTCTTATCCAAAAGTTCAGGGTTGAACATTTTTAGCTCGTTCACAAGAATTTTGTACTCTTTGTTGATATCATCGCAATCGCATGGAACCATAAAGAGTAGCATCGAGTTACGCTCAATATGTCTCAGAAAACGTAGCCCAAGACCCTTCCCTTCGTGTGCTCCTTCAATAATCCCTGGGATATCGGCCATCACAAACGATTTTTTATCGCGATACTCAACAATTCCGATATTCGGTACTAATGTGGTAAATGCGTAATCAGCTATTTTGGGTTTGGCTGCAGATACTACCGATAGGAGGGTTGATTTTCCTGCATTCGGGAAGCCAACGAGACCAACATCGGCAAGAATTTTAAGTTCAAGGATTACATAACCTTCCTGCTCGGGCTCACCAGGTTGAGCAAACCTTGGGGTTTGCAAAGTTGCCGTGCGAAAGTTCCAGTTACCCAATCCACCTCGTCCACCCTGCATAAGCATTACCTGCTCGCCATGGTTTGTTATTTCGCAAATTACCTCTTGGGTTTCGGCATTTTTAGCAACTGTTCCAAGTGGTACATCGATGATAATATCTTCACCATCGGAACCAGAGCAAAGCGCACCAGTGCCACCACCACCGCTTTCAGCGATAACGTGTCGTTTATATTTAAGGTTTAGCAGTGTCCAAATTTGATTGTTGCCACGTAAGAAGATGCTTCCTCCATGACCGCCATTTCCGCCATCAGGACCACCCTTTGGAATGAATTTTTCCCTGCGGAAGTGCACGCTTCCTGCACCACCTTTTCCCGAACGGCAATAAATTTTAACGTAATCTACAAAGTTTGTTGACATAATCCCTTCCCCTCAAATCTTAGGTTTGTTCTATTGGTGTGCTGCAATTGCTTTGCAGATTCTTTCAAATATCTCATCTATAGTGCCCATTCCTTTAATCGACACAAATTTACCTTGTCCTTTATAATAGTCGGCTACAACCTTGGTGTACTCGTCGTAAACCTTGATGCGGTTTTCAATAACTTCGACATTTTGGTCGTCGGGGCGAGCCGATTGTAACCCGCGATTTAGTAACCGTTTTATTAACTCCCCATGTTCAACCTCAAGTGCTAACATTAGGTTTATGTGTAGCCCTTTCCCATCAAGCATTTTATCAAGTTCTTGTGCCTGAAATGTTGTACGAGGAAATCCATCAAAGATAAAACCCTTTGCATCCTTATGTTCATCGAGTTCTTTGCTGATAAGTCCAATCACAACCTCATCGGGGACCAATCCCCCTTTGTCGATTATCTTTTTGGCCTCGAGGCCAAGTGGTGTTTGGTTTTTAATAGCAGCACGAAGAATATCGCCAGTTGAAAGGTGCTTCAAATTGTATTTCTCGATCAATTTTTCCGATTGAGTTCCTTTTCCAGCTCCCGGAGGGCCAAACAAAACGATATTTAGCATGAGGTTAATTTTTTGGGTTATTGATTACTGTTAGGCTAATGTGTAAATATCGGGTAAATTCCTTCCCAGCCCATCATAATCAAGTCCATACCCCACGATAAAATCATTAGGAATTACCTTCCCGACAAAGTCAATTTTCAGATTCCCTTTGTAGGAATCAGGTTTATATAGAAGTGTTGCGATTAAAATCTTAGCAGGTTTTTTCTTTTCCAGTTCTACAATAAGTTTCTCGAGGGTACGTCCTGTATCAACAATATCCTCAATAATAATAACTGTGCGCCCCTCAATATTTTCTTTTAATCCTATAAGCTCATTAATTGTTCCTGTTGAAGAAGTTCCCTCATAAGAGGCCAGTTTAACAAACGAAACCTCACAGGGGAACTGAAATCGCTTCAGTAAGTCGGCAGTAAACATGAACGAGCCGTTCAAAATGGATAGAAATAGAGGAACATTAACACCCTTGAGATCATGGTTAATTTTTGATGCAAGCACATCAATATCCGATTGGATCTCGTCCGAAGGGTAGCTCAATCTAAACTCCTTATCCTTTAAAATCACATTCCTCATGGTCAATTATTTTCTATCATCAGGCAAAGGTAAAAAAAATAAGCAAAGTAGTTGCCTTTGCAAAATGTACTTGTGAAAATTGGTTAATGATTGTAGGCTTTTCGGCTATAGGTTGTTCGGCTGTAGGCCTTAGACCATAAACCATCGACTATTGTCTATTGACCATTGACTATATGCATTAAGTGAAATCCATTATGTTTTCAGAAATTAATAATCAGTACCTAGCATTCACAAAAAATCTTAATAAAATGTTAGAAAGTTTTGCTGTTTTATACCCCTAACCTTATTGCAATTTGGTTGTTTGTTATCAAATTTGTAACTTAAAACTTTAAAAAAACTAAAATGACACCAAAAGTAAGCATTATCATGGGTAGCGCATCGGATATGCCCATAATGGAAGAGGCTGCAAAAGTTCTTAATGAGATGAAGATTCCTTTTGAAATTAATGCTCTTTCAGCACACAGAACTCCTGATCAGGTTCTCGATTTTGCTCGTAAAGCACACACGCGAGGTGTAAAGGTTATTATAGCGGGTGCCGGGGGTGCGGCTCATCTTCCAGGTGTTGTTGCTGCTCTTACTCCGCTTCCTGTTATTGGTGTTCCGGTTAATTCAACAAACTCTATTGATGGTTGGGACTCAATCCTATCTATCCTTCAGATGCCCGCAGGTATTCCTGTTGCTACAGTTGCCCTTGATGGTGCTCGTAATGCAGGTATTCTTGCAATTCAAATCATTGGAACTGGCGAGCCTGAAGTTCAAAAACAGATGATTGATTTTAAGCAAAGCCTTGCAAAAAAAATAATATCAGCAAACGAAGAACTTGCTAAAGTTAAGTTCGATTATCGAGTTGTATAGTTTTATTAATTCATAAGCAGAGCATGATGAAAAACATTTCAACAAAGCTGATTCTTATTGCTCTGCTTTTTTATTTCCCATCAAAGGCTAATGAGCCCGATAAATCACCAGGTGCGCGTTCGGCAGGTATTGGTAACAGCACAATTGCTTTAGCCGATCCTTGGTCAATTTTTAATAATCAGGCTGGATTAGGGCTGCAACGTAATTTCTGGGCAGGGGTTTATCACGAGAAACGTTACTTTTTGGATGAGCTGAGCTTTAGCTCAATTGGTGGTTGTATTCCCGTAAAGCCAGGTACTTTCGGAATCGGTGTAACACACTTTGGGTATAGCCAGTATAGCCAATCCCGATTTGGGCTATCGTATGGAATGATGCTCACCAAAACAATTTCAGCAGGGATTGGGATTAACTACCACATGATTAGAATTGCTAATGGGTATGGTAGCGCTGGATGCATAACGGCTGAAGGAGGAATTATTTATAAGCCTCTCGAGAAATTGTCAATTGGAGCACACGTTTTTAATCCCACACAATCGTCGTTTGGCGAAAACCAAAATCTTCCAACCACCTTTGGCCTTGGAATAACATATCAACCTGTAGAGTCAGTTTTGATTCTTGTTCAAGGTGATGATAATACCCTTACAAGCCCTACTCTTAGAACAGGTTTGGAATATTCGCCTCTTAAACGATTGAGCTTTAGGGCGGGTGTAATAACAAACCCCATGACGCTCTCATTTGGTCTTGGGTGGAATGTGAAAAGCCTTGATGTAGATCTTGCATTTTCATATCATAGAGTGCTAGGGTACACGCCGAATATCTCACTTGCATACACCTTTGGCAGAGGGATTAAAAATCAGGTTAAGCCTGAGCAATGAGATTCTACCTAAAAATAGCGTTAGTACTGCTTATCCTTTCAAGTTCACTTAAGGGTTGGTCGCAAATTAATCAAGTTAACACTCAGCAGCTATTTGCTGAAATAATCGAAGAGATGTCGGCCAAGTCGGAGAATGATATCGATTTTACGCCAATCATCGAGGATTTAACGAATTTACTTGATAATCCAATCAACATAAACCAATGCAGCTTAGATGATCTATCAAAACTAGTTTTTCTATCCGATTTTCAAGTAAAAGGGCTTTGGGATTACATTCGCGAAAAGGGGCCAATTCTTAGCATTTACGAGTTGCAGATGGTTTACGGTTTCGAGAAGGATGATGTTGAGCGTTTAGCGCCATTTATTACGCTCGAAAGGCCAGTTGACGAAAATAGCCTCAAATCTCTTATTGCCAATGGGCATCACGAAATTTCAACTAAAGTAGGGGCTGTTATTGAGCAGCAGGACGGTTATCGAAATTCCGATAACACAAGCGCTTCGCGCTACTTGGGGAACAAGTATTCAACCTATATCCGATACTCTTTCCAAAGTAAGGATAAACTTGAATGGGGTATAATTGCTGATAAAGATGCAGGCGAGGAATTTTTAAAAGGCTCAAATTCAAGGGGGTTCGATTACTTTTCGGGCTACGTCGCAATTTCATATATGGGGTTGATAAAAAAGTTAGTTGTTGGTGATTTTGATGCAGAGTTCGGGCAAGGTTTAACCTTTTGGAGCAGCATTTCGGCTGGAAAATCTTCAGATCCTTTAGGTATTAGAAAAAGAACCCGAGGGTTGCGAAAGCACTCATCTACTAACGAGAATAATTTCCTTCGGGGGGTAGGAGTAACAATTCCAATATCAAAAATTGATTTAACCGTTTTTGGATCATACAAAAAGGTGGATGCCTCCCTTGGCGATTCGCTTATTGATGGTGACCCATTTTATACCTCAATGCCAATCACCGGTTTGCACCGGACACCTAACGAGATTGCTAATAAAGACCTTATCAGCGAGATGATTGCCGGAGGTAATATTATGTTTAGAGGCAAAAAGATCAAAGCAGGGCTAACCCTTTCGCATGTAAAAATCGAGGGCAATTTTAGAGTAGACAGCTCGCTATACAAACTCTTTGAACCGTCGATGAATGGGAGAACTAACGTAGGTTTAAATCTCGATGGCTTTTTAAGGAATCATCATCTTTTTGGCGAGGCAGCCATTGAGCCCGCATCAAAAGAGCATGCATTGCTGGCTGGCGGATTATTCAAACTTTCATCGCTGGTTGATTTCTCCCTTTTGGTTAGAAGTTACTCCCGAGGCTATACAAATCAGTACACATCAGCGTTTGCTGAGGGAAGCGGACCCTATAACGAGAATGGAGTTATGACAGGACTCTCGGTTTTGCCTGCCAAAGGGTTAAAATTGTCGGGTTATATCGATATTTTCTCGTTTCCATGGCTAAAGTATAGGGTTGATGCACCATCAACAGGCTATGAATATTTAATTCAAGCAGACTATAAAATAGCACCCATGCTTACTTCTCAAATTCGTTATAGAATAAAAAACTCTGAGCAAAATTTTGTTTCATCATATAGTAAGGTCGATATTGTTATTCCACAGCAAACACAATCGGCACGACTTCAACTAATTTATACACCCGATAAACTGTTTCGATTTAAATCGAGGGTTGACTTATCAAGTTATGGATACGATAGCACTCAAACGGAGCATGGATATGCTTTTTCGCAAGATATTGAGTACGATCATCCTCATATACCATTTTCAATTGCATGTAGATTTGCCATTTTTGATACTGATTCATGGAATACACGAATTTACTGCTACGAAAGCGATATACCCTATTCGTATTCTATTCCAGCCTACTATTCAAAAGGCACAAGGGTGTACCTAATGCTAAAGTATAGTCCTAGTAGAAGTATAGATTGCTGGGTGCGATGGTCGCAAACATATTACTCCGATTTGAAAGAAATAGGGCAGGGCTTGGATATGGTTAGTGGCAATAAAAAGAGCGATATTCGGGTTATGATTAAGCTAAGGTTTTGAAATTGATCGCCTTAGGCTTTGAACTATCTTAATGCACATTAAATAAAGAATAATTCCATAATTATTTAATCTGAACAGTTTGAAATCATTGGGAATTAGCTCTAAACGAAATTTGTTTTCCATGTAATTAAAGTTTTTAATTTCAATACGATTGTTTTCGTGTTATTTGAATGTTATTTATATCATATTTAGGTAACTTGTGCAAAGAATCAATTGTAATTGAAAAACTACAATTATGGACATTCAGGATAAATCAAAGGAGGAACTCATTGTTGAGCTGCAAAAACTGCAACGCGAAAATGAATCTTTAAAGGCGTTCTATAATACGAGCATTAATGAGCTAAGGCAGTCGGAGCGAGTATTGCAGGATATTATTGCCAAAAATCCGATGTCGATTCAAATTATTGATAAGGATGGGTTTACCCTTTTGATCAATTCCGCTCATACTAAACTATTTGGTGCTGTTCCTCCAAATAACTATTCTGTTTTTACCGATCCTTTGTTACATAGAAATGGTTTTTCAGAGTATTTAAGCCGAGCAAAGGCAGGTGAAGTAATTCTATTCCCCGATTTTTACTACAATGTTCACGAATTATTCCCTGAGTTTGCAAATGTCCCCGTTTGGATTAGGATGATAATTTTCCCGCTTTACGATAAGCAAGGTAGGCCTGAACGTTATGTTTTAATGCACGAGAATATAACCGATAGGAAAAT
>JBPXJX010000637.1:0-2522 GCA_051715525.1 Bacteroidales bacterium | reverse complement strand
TCAATACGAGATTGAATCAACTAATTCAATACTTAATACAGCATCTATTTACAAGGAAAGAATTCTAACTTTTCGCAATGATATATGTAAAAGCGAAGTAAATAGAGGAAAAACAAGCGCTCCATACTATTTCATTCTTCCACAAAATCAACAAGATAAAAGCGAACTAGTTGAACTTGTAAATCTACTTAAGGAGCATGGTGTTGAAGTATCTAAACTAGCAAGTAATTTTGTTCTTGATGGTGTTAATTATCAAAAAGACGATATCGTTGTTTCGCTTGCACAACCATTCAGAACATTTATTAAAGAGGTAATGGAGCCACAGAAATACCCCGAAAGGCATTACACTCCTGGAGGAGAACTAATTCAACCCTATGATATTACAAGTTGGTCGCTCCCTCTACACAAAGGTTTATTATCCATTCAAATCGATTCTAGAAATCTTGATTTCGAGAAACAAATTGAAAAAATTAATGGCCTTTTTAGTCTTGCTAACGCAAATGAAAATTATGAGTACGCAATTTTAACGTCGAATAACAATCAATCCTACAAATTGATTTTTGAAGCGCTCAACAACGGATTAAAGGTTGAAAGATGCACCAAGAGTTTCGAAGTAAATGGGAATGTAATACCTGCTGGTAGTTTTATTATCAAAAAACAGGATAAACTGAATGGAATACTTAAAACTTCAACCTTTCCCATTATATACACCGATAAAATTTCTGCTGTAGAAATCCTCTCTATTCAGCTACCCAGAATCGCACTTGTAGAATCGTATATGCATGATATGGATGCAGGCTGGACAAGATTTGTACTCGATAACTACTCAATAAAATACACTCAGCTAAGACCAAAAGATTTCGAAACAGCTGACCTGTCAAAATCCTTTGATGTTATCATTTTCCCCGACGAAGAAGCTTCTGTTCTAAAAGACGGTAAATCAAAACGCGGGGAGCAGTATTTTCTAAGCAATCTCCCACCTGAATTTGCTAAAGGCATGGGAACCAAAGGATTTGAAAATCTAATGAGTTACATCAGTCAAGGTGGTAATATTATATCTTGGGGTGAATCAACCGCTTTGTTCGAGGGTAATTTAACCATAAAGGATAAAACAACTTCCGACGATTTTAGGTTACCTTTTAGAAATGAAGGTGAACAGCTCGCTAAAAAAGGTTTGGAGTGCCCTGGCTCACTAGTAAAAATGGATATTCTTGCTAATCATCCAATTTCATGGGGCATTTCGAGCACAGCTGGTATTTTTTATAGAGGTAACCCTGCCTTCTCAACCTCAATCCCAACTTTTGATATGGATCGTAGGGTAATTGGATACTTCGAGGAAGAGAATACATTACTAAGCGGTTATCTAAAGAACGAAAAATTGCTATACAACAAATCAGCACTTGTTTGGATAAAGAAGGGTAAAGCACAACTTGTACTTATGGGATTTAGTCCAATATTCAGGGCATCATCATCGGGGACTTACAAGTTTCTTTTCAACTCAGTTCTTTTGCAAAAAATACAGTAAATACCCAAATTGACAAGAAAGGCAGACTAAAAAATTAGTCTGCCTTTCTTAATTTTACTTAAAAACTATTAAGATAAAAACCAATAACTAATAATATATATTTTATTATCTTTGGTTTGTTTCCTAAGAATCAAATTATTAACCTATTATAACATGTTAGAACCGATTGAAACAGGACTAAATATTGGTACAAAGACGGTTGACCTAATTGATGGTGTAATTCAAAAATTTGAAAGGTATCAAAAAATCAAGCAGGATACCACCGCATACTTACGACTACTCTATATCGAAGTGTTGAATAATATTGAAGTTCTTAAAACTATTAACTTTGATAAATACACAAATATCAAAGCGAATGATGCAAGAATTAAAACTTTGCTAAAACTAATTCAAACGGATATAGCAGAAAGCATATTTTATAAATCGACAAATAACCCAAATACTGAACTCTACGAAAAGCTAAAGAAAAAGGGCAAAGTTGAAAATAAAAGCCAGGAATTGCTTAAAACGACGATTAAGGGAGATGATGTTAAAATAAAGAATAGGTTTGTTTATGAAAACGTTTTACAAGCCATATCGTTTGTGGTTACTAAAGTTGAACTTATGAAAAAGTATTCAGAATTAACCGATCAAGAAATGGAGATTATAAAGAATATAAATATTCGGGTGAGACTTATCAATATCAACCAACGATTGCTTATGATTAAGAACGTAATGGATAGTTTTGACGATATTAAGGAGATGGCTCGATAGTTTTAAATTTATGGCTGTATTGGTTAACACACTAACAAACTTACCTAATATAGGAAGTAATTTAGCTGAAAAATTAAAGTTAGTTGGAATTGAATCGCCACAATCTTTAATATCTGCAGGTAGCGAAAATGCTTTTGCTAGAATTAAAGTAATTGATAATAGTGCCTGTATTAACATGCTTTATGCGTTAGAGGGTGCCATTCAAGGAATACGATGGCATAATTTGGAAAATGACCGAAAAAAT
>JBPXJX010000636.1:0-1803 GCA_051715525.1 Bacteroidales bacterium | reverse complement strand
TCGCCTGCTTTAGGGTATTTAAATGTGTAGTTTTCGGGATAAAGGTTTCCTTGGAAAAGAGTCATGTTAAACTGCTTTACTTCAGTCTCATCAAACCGGAGGTAAGCAATCTTTTTGCTGTCGGGCGACCATTGCATACCCGTTTCGAGTGCAAATTCCTCTTCATATACCCAATCGGCTGAACCATTGATTATTGAGTTGTATTTACCATCATTGGTAATCTGCTTAACCTCTTTTGAAATCAGATCCTTTATGTAGATATTGTTATCTGAAACGTATGAAACCTTTTTACCATCTGGCGAAAAAGTTGCCAGCATAACTGGCTTGCCATCAGTTAATGGTTCAATGGTTTTACTTTTGATATCATATATATAATAGGTAGCTTTGAATGAATGTCTGTAAATATTAACCACTTTGGTGGTTAAAATCATCTTGGTCTCATCTTCGCTCAGCGTGTATGAGTTTAGTTCCCTAAGATCGTTGTTGTTAGATGTTGAAGGATCAAACAGTATTGCAATCTGTTTCCCTGATGAGTAGCTGTACTTTACCACTTTTCCATCTTCCTCAAGCACGGTATAGCTTTCGCCATCATTCATCGATTCTATACCATTTATTCCTTTTTCATAGAAGGTGTAGTTTTTAAATAGATCATCTATGCTGATTTTCGATTTTTGTGCAGAAGCAAACGATGCAACGAATAATAGAGCAATTAGAATAACTTTACTAATCTTAACCATGTTTCATTTTTTTTATTTGAAATATATGACAACCAAATTATAAAAAGGCTTAAAGTATCTAACAAAAGTAATTACTAAACGTTTATAGAATACTTATATTTTTTCACCTCTTTTGATTTATGCCATTGTACTCACAAAGAAATACTTAATTTTGCAGAAATTTTTTGGATTATGATAAAGATTACTTTTCCCGATGGTAATGTTCGGGAGTTTCAAGCAGGCGTTACTGCATTTGAGGTTGCAAAGAGTATATCCGAAGGGCTTGCAAAAGTTGTGCTTTCGGCAACAGTTAATGGCGAGGTGTGGGATTTAACCCGCCCAATCACTACCGATTCAACATTAAAACTACATAAATGGGACGATGAGGAAGGTAAACATGCTTTTTGGCACTCAACGGCTCACCTTATGGCCGAGGCCATTGAAGTACTTTACCCAGGCGTTAAACTTGGTATTGGCCCTAGCATCGAGAATGGTTTTTATTACGATATAGATTTTGGAGCAACAACCATCACTGAAGCAGATCTTTTGAAGATTGAGGATAAGATGATGGAGTTTGTTCGCGAAAAGCAGGATATTGTTCGCAAAGAGGTTACTAAAGCCGAGGCGCTTAAAACATATACCGATAAAGGTGATATATATAAGGTAGAGCTTATTACCGATTTACAGGATGGCACTATTACCTTCTATACTCAAGGCACATTTACCGATCTATGTCGAGGCCCACACTTGCCCGATACAAGCTATATCAAATCAGTTAAGTTATTAAGCATTGCTGGTGCTTACTGGAGAGGAAACGAGAAAAACAAGATGCTTACTCGTATCTACGGTATATCGTTCCCACAAAAGAAGCAACTCGATGAGTATTTAGTTTTACTCGAAGAGGCTAAAAAGCGAGACCATCGTAAGATTGGAAAGGAACTTGAACTATTCACATTCTCTCAAAACGTAGGTCAAGGCTTGCCATTGTGGTTGCCACGTGGTACTCAATTGCGCGATAAACTTGAACAATTCCTAAAGAAAGTTCAAAAGCAACATGGTTACTAGCAGGTAATCACTCCACATATTG
>JBPXJX010000635.1:0-4455 GCA_051715525.1 Bacteroidales bacterium | reverse complement strand
AATGGTTGTAGCCGAGAGATTCATTAAATACTTATTTAGTTTAATGCTAAATTTTAGCATAACCCCATCAATTGGTTCGAAAGGAGTATTAGAATTGGGGTTTGCAATGTTTATTTCGTTTGTGTAAAGGATTTCGAAACTTAGATTTGAAGAGTCATTTAAGCGGGCAATGGCCTTTTTACAGCTAAAACCATTGAACTTAAATATGCCATTGACTTTTTCAATGGATAGATTCTCCATTCCAGGATAGGTTTTAGGTAAACATTTTTTAATAAGAGAATCCTGATAGTATAGCTTTTTTGCCCATAGATTGACAAGCACAAGAAACATCTCGGCGTCAACATTTTTAATGAAAGTAAGATTAACGCTTCCCGACATTCCTTCAATCCTGTTAATTGTGCTATTTTCTTTAAATTTTACAGTTAACTTGCTGGGTAATGAGAAAGAGCTAACTTTTAATTTATCAGATTCGTTAATGTCAATGCTATATTCAATAAAACCTTCGTTAAAATTCTTTTTTTTAGAACTTCTATCACAGCTATATAATATGATTATAGCTACCAATGCTATATATTTGAAGCTTATTCTTTTCATTAATTGCTCAATTTTCGAAAGGCTAAAATACGGATTTGTTTTTTAATCATGCAGTATTGATAGATTAAAATCGTCAACAATTAAAGTAGAATGGTCAAACTATTTTCAATAAGATTTTATTCTTTGTTTGAATAGTGCAATTAACTGTTGAAAGGCTCGTATTTATTGATCAAATTTTTAAAACATGTTTTTTAACATATCTAAAAAAGCATGTTAAGAAGCATAAGATGCATGTTGGGGATTTTGGAAAATGAAAAAATTTATAGTTTTGCAATTCTTAGAAAAATGATAATAATAATAATTTGACTATGAATAAATTAGCGGTTGTAGCATTGGGCGGTAATGCTTTGCTACGAGGAAATCAGGTTGGGACTATCGAGGAGCAAGAACAAAACACAACAGATACTCTTGAAAACCTTATTTACCTGATTAAAGAAGGCTACGATTTAGTAATAAGCCATGGTAATGGGCCACAGGTTGGAAACATCCTTATGAGAAATGATGCAGGTGAGGAGATGTATGGGATTCCTCAAATGCCTCTAGATATTTGTGTTGCTGACTCACAGGGTGGTATTGGCTACATGATTGAGCGTATGCTTCGTAACGTGCTTAAGAAACATGGCATCAACAAGGAGGTTTGCTGCCTGGTAACACCTGTGATTGTTGATAAAGAAGATCCCGCTTTCCAAAATCCAACTAAAAGGGTAGGTAAAATCTACAATAAAGAGCAGGCTGATGCCCTTGCAAAATCTAAAGGGTGGATGTTTAAAGAGGAGGTAAAAGATACGGGCAGCGGATGGCGCAGAGTTGTTCCATCACCAAAACCTGTTGGAATTCTTAACGAGAAGGTAATTAACCAGCTTGTTCGGCAAGGTATCGTTGTTATAGCTGCTGGTGGGGGCGGTGTACCAGTTTATATTGATGAGGTTGGCGATATTCGCCCATCGGAAGCTGTTATCGATAAAGATTCCGCTTCATCACTTTTAGCAAATCGCATTGGTGCTGATGAGTTCTATATTTTAACCGATGTTCCTTTTGTTTATATTAATTACAAGAAACCAGGTGAGAAGAAGTTGGAATTCTTGAACAAGATAGATACCGATAAATACCTTAAAGAGGGTATGTTTGGTGAAGGCAATATGGCTCCAAAGATTCGCTCATGCCTTTCTTTTGTTGAGAATGGTGGCAAAATGAGCGTAATTACTGAAGCTACAAAGCTTGAGGATATGAGCTACGGAACAAAAATCACATTAGAGTACGAAGATTAATATTAACCAATAAAACATAATAGCTATGGCATTCAATTTAAGGAATCGTAGTTTTTTGAAACTCTTGGACTTTTCTCCAAAAGAGATTCAATACTTACTTGATTTATCTGCTGAATTAAAAGCTGCAAAGTATGCAGGTACCGAGCAACAGAAGTTAAAAGGCAAAAACATTGTATTGCTTTTTGAGAAAGATTCAACCCGTACCCGTTGTGCGTTTGAGGTTGCTGCCCTAGATCAAGGTGCTCACGTTACTTACTTAGGTCCTTCAGGATCACAGATGGGTAAAAAGGAATCGATGAAGGATACCGCGCGTGTTCTTGGTCGTATGTACGATGGTATCGAATACCGTGGTTACTCTCAGGAGATTGTTGAGACCTTGGCTGCTTATGCAGGTGTGCCAGTTTGGAATGGTTTAACAACCGAATTCCACCCAACACAAATCCTTGCCGATTTCCTTACCATGCGTGAGCATACCGACAAACCTTTAAGTAAAGTAACTTTCTGCTACTTAGGCGATGCTCGTAACAACATGGGTAACTCTCTTATGGTAGGTGCAACCAAAATGGGAATGGATTTCAGAGCCTGCGCGCCAAAGGCTTGCTGGCCAACTGAAGACTTAGTGGCTAAATGTCGCGAGATTGCTAAAGAAACTGGCGCTAAAATTACGTTAACTGAAAGCGTAGAAGAAGGCGTTAAAGGATGTGATTTCCTTTATACAGATGTTTGGGTATCGATGGGTGAGCCCGATTCAGTGTGGGCGGAGAGGGTTAACCTTCTAAAACCTTATCAAGTAAACAAGAGAGCAATGGAGTTAACAGGCAACCCAAATTGCAAGTTTATGCATTGTTTGCCAGCTTTCCACAACCGTGAGACTGCAGTTGGTGAAGATATGTTTAAAAAGTTTGGCCTTGCTGAAATGGAAGTAACCGAGGAGGTTTTTGAATCAAATGCATCAATAGTATTTGATGAGGCTGAGAACCGCATGCACACTATTAAAGCAGTAATGGTTGCTACTTTGGGGCAGTAATTTTTTTAAAAAAGATTAAAAAGGCAGCAAAAAGCTGCCTTTTTTTTTGTGGTTACTAAAAATCGCCGTAATTTTAATTTTATTGTAATTTTAATCTTTTTAGCTATGACAATTTATGTTGGTAACATTGCTTATACCATGACTATTGAGGATTTGAAGGAAATTTTTTTAGTTTATGGTAATGTAACTAATGTTAAAATTATTGTTGACAAACAAACAGGGAGGTCTAAAGGTTATGGATTTGTGGAGATGGATCGTGATGAGGACGCAGAAAATGCAATTCGTGCCCTTAACGACACTCAGGTAAAAGGTAGAAATATAAAGGTGAATAACGCTCACCGTAAAGATACCGCTGCTGCACCTCAGGTGTAGTCTTGTTTTATCCCCGACCTGTTTCCTTTGTGTTAAGAGTGTTTGTCTCTTATCAGCAAAGGCTTTATTACTGTATTTCTCGTAGATGTGAGTTAGTGAAATTTTTGGTAACCGACAGTGATATCTAAGTATGGGAATTAAGGGCAAATCTATTCAGCTATTCGGGAGAGTTCAGCAAGTTGGCTTTAGGTATTATGTTTATCGACTTGCCGGCGAACTGGGTGTAAAGGGTTTTGTGAAAAATATGCCTGATGGTTCAGTGTTAATTGAAGCAGAATGCGATGAGCATACAATGGATGTATTTGTTGAACATTGTAAAAAGGGCTCACCTCAATCGGTAGTGAGTAATTGCAAATCAGCGAATAACGATTTGAAAGAGTTTAAAGATTTTAGGATTTGTTGAGATTTGAACTACCATAACTGATGGAGGCCAGTGGCGGCACTCCATTTTTTTATTTTTTTGACTTTTGCCCCCAATATGCCCATAAATACCTTGTAGCTAGGGTTCTATTTGGCTTCCATTTTTCTGATAATTTTATCATCGCAGAAATTAGCTCTTTCCCTTCTTTTTTAATACCGTATATTTCAATCATGCTTTTCTTTATCACCAAATCATCGTAAGGGAAAACATCGGGTCTGTTTAATGAAAATATAAGAAGCATCTCAACTGACCATTTGCCAACACCTTTCACTTGGGTTAAAAGGTCTAAGATTTCATCGTCAGAAAGTGAATCGATGTGTTTAACGCATAAATCATTTTTTAAGGCAAAATCTGCAAGATTTTTAACGTAGTTGGTCTTTGCTTGTGACAAACCAGCATTGCGAAGAGTGCTATCATCCGTTGTTAGTAACTTTATAGGGGTAGGGTAGTTGTTTTCAAATAGATTTAGAAATCGGTTGAATATTACCTTGGCAACCTTTCCCGAAAGTTGTTGTGATATTACCACCTCAAGCATATCGAGGTAAATATCTTTAGTCTTTTCAATTGGAGGGAGATCAACAGTTTTAGCAATGTTAATCAACTTTGTATCGGTTAATGCTATATTTTTTGCCATCCTTTTTTTAGTTGAATTGTACGTAATACTTGTTTTTACTTTATCGCTAAATTTTTCTGAAAATCATTTGTAATAATAGTAAAAAAGTATGTATAAAGGTTTATTTTTACAATTAGTTGAGTAGTGAAAATGCCCCTTA
>JBPXJX010000634.1:0-2746 GCA_051715525.1 Bacteroidales bacterium | reverse complement strand
ATTTTCGATAATATCTTCGTTAATTGAGCCATCGTTAACTGTGTAAATGGTAATCTTTACTGGGCAATCGAACTCAGTAGTAAATCCGTAAATAGATTTATTTTGTTTCAAAAGCAGGGTTAAATAGCTTGTATCATAAGGGTCGAAGAAATTATCAACCTTCAGGTTGAATATAGCTAGGCTATCGTTCTCCGCTGGCTTTTGAATTAAAACTTTTACTGGCACAAAAATCGATTTCTGAACGGCTAACGTATCTATAATTGTTGGATCGAACCAAATCTTTACTGTATGCGTGCCAACAAAGGTCGATGCTCCTGTAACTCCTTTTACTTTTCGCATCTTATTGGCAAAGCTCTTTGAACTGCCAAAGCATTTGATGTTTTTTAATCCCGATTGCTGATAAATGCTCATTTCACCCTTTTTATTTATATCTCCCCAGTATTCAGCAATGGTTGGAACCTCAAACGTTTTTCCAACAATAACTCCAATAACAATTAGAATGGCAAGGATTAATGCGGTTAGCCAGTTTTTACCTTTTCGGTTAATGGCTAACGTATTTTTTTCGGGACAAACCTCAAGGCAATCGCCACACATGTTACAGTCAATATGTTTTACCGTATTCTGCGATGCTACATCAATAGCCTGTGGACAGGCTTTATTGCAAAGTTTACAGCTTGTGCAGGTATCAGCGTTTCGGGTTATTTTCAGGATAGGAAAAACCTTGTTCTTTAGGCTCAACAGCTCCAAGATGTAGGCTGCAAGGCAAAGGGTTGCAAGTAGCCAAACAAAGCTGAGCTTAACACCAGCCCAAATTAGTATCAGGTATACTATTGTTAGCGAAACGAATAGTATAAAAAATCTAAATACATTCGATAAAGCGCCAAGTGGACATATATACTTACACCAAAAAAGCCTGATGTAAAACGAACCCAATATCACTAACGCGAGGCTAATTACCGCCATAATAATTGATACATCAGAGTCGAAACCGGTTACTGTTGCATAGTACGGATCGAACTTCTTGCAGAATAGCTCGCTAGAGGTAACGGTAAAGTAAACAGTAATAAAAAGCAAAACATATTTGAGCGATCGCAAAATCTTATCCAGAATTCCGGTGATTGTATAGCGCATTTTAAGCTTTTCGCCCAACCGTCCAATCCACTCCGATACGGTTCCTATGGGGCAAATAAACGAGCAAAAAAGTTTGCTTACGAGAATTATTATTACAATTAGAATAATTCCCATAACTATTTGGGCGCTGGTCATTGAGCAAGCCAACGAGTTATTTACGAAGAAGCTCGAAAGGGCTTGAATTCCACCAAATGGACAGTATGCTTCAAAATCAGGGAAATAGTTTTTATCGGTGTAGAAACGGATTCCCATGTAAATTAGAAATCCAATAACAGCGAGCTGAATAATCAGCCTGTAAGGGTTTGTTTTAAGTTTTGACATTTTTTGAAAGATTGAATCATAAAAGTAATAAAAAAATCCCCAGCGCTTTATCGACTGAGGATTTTTACATTACAAACCTAAATTAACCAAATTTACTAACTATTTCTTTTTGCAATCTTTTTTGCAATCAGCTGATTTTGTACAAGTTTTTGCATCTTTTGTGCAGCTTGCTGATTTATTAGCACACTCTTTTTTCTCGCATTTACCCGATTTTGCACAAGCCTCTTTATTAACGCATTTTTCGCATTTTGCTTTGTCGCAATCTTTTTTGTCAGCACATTTTGCTTTGCATGCAGTTGTATCTGCTGGAGTTGTAGCATCAGCACATTCCGATGCGCTTGGACAACCGCTACAGCTCTCTGGTAAACAGCTTTCAACCTTTTCAGTTTTTGAGGTAACCTCGGTTTTACCGCTCTGAGCACCTACAGCAATTACTACGATTAAAGCTAAAACAGCAACACTTGCAATACCAACAATAAGTTTCTTCTTCATATTCTTTTTTTTTAGTTTGATTTCTTTTCAAATTACTGCGACACATTAAACAGCCTCACAGCATCACAAAAGTAGGTTGTTGAAGCAAGCGAGTATGTTATAGCGTGGTTAATTCATGTTATAGAGATGTTAAATTTTCCAACTTAACGCAAATCATTGCTATTTTTGTATCATGAATCGATCTAAATTTCAACTCTTTCTACTTATAGCAACTATTGTTTGCTTAATCTCGCTGGTGGGAATTCAGATAAACTGGATACTCAAGGAGGCTCGTTTGCAAGAGGCGCAGTTTAACCGCAGCGTTGGCATGGCGCTAAATCGAATAGAAACAAACCTTGAGAAGTATAGGAATTGCACCTTGGAAAGGCACTGCTCATCGTGTAAGATGTTAATAGTAACCCTAAAGCAAGCTGCTAACCTCGACTCTATCATTAAGAGCGACCTTAACTATTATGGGATTAACCTCGACTTTGATTACGATATTGTTGATATTAGAGTTGATGGCAAAACGCTTCCCAAAGGGTGCTATATTACCAGCAATCTTTCCGAAAAGCTTCAGCAAAAAGGGTATGAGCTTAAAATAAACTTTCCCACAAAAAGTGACTTTATCATGGCTCAGGTTGGAACCATCTTTATTGCATCGTTGGTTCTTGTTATACTCGTTACCGTTTCTTTCCTTCTGATTTATCGATTTTATAAGCGCGAAAGGCAGATGTCGGAGCATATCCGCCATTTTATCAACAATATGACCCACGAGTTTAAGACACCGCTTACCAACATTGGCTTTGCTAATAGCATGCTA
>JBPXJX010000633.1:0-1405 GCA_051715525.1 Bacteroidales bacterium | reverse complement strand
TAATGGAACGAAAAGCGCATTCCCAATAAATTCAATTCTATTCATTAGTGTTGATGAGCGAGGAATTTGTCGGTTAAAAACTATTCCTGCAAGAAATGCTCCAATAATAGGTTCAATGCCAGCAATTTTTGCAAGACTACCTGCAAAAAAAACCATTGTAATAACAAATATATATTGCGAAATAGGTTCTCCTGTAATATTTCTAAAAAACCATCTTCCTATCAACGGAAAAATATAGATAATAAAACCTAAATACAACAGGGTTTTAACTGCAAATTCAATCCAAAAAGCATAAGTCAGACTTCCTTCTGAAAGAGCGGTTATAACTACTAAGAGTAGCAAAACAAGCGTGTCGGTTATAATTGTCCCTCCAATAATAACTCCCATTGGTTCTATTTTAGTTATCCTAAAACGGCTTACAATGGGATACGATATTAATGTATGAGTCGAGAACATACTGCCAATTAGCAATGATGCAATTTGATTAAAATCTAAAAGCCAATAACAAACATAATACCCAATTAATAACGGAATACTAAAGGTTAGTAACCCAAAAATTATGCTTTTATTCCGCGATTTAGCGAAGGTATGCATATCAAGTTCTAATCCTGCCAAAAACATGAGATACATTAACCCTACATTCCCTAAAAGTTCAATACTTCCTTTGCTTGCAATGATATTGAAACCTGATGGACCAAGTAGCATACCCGAAAGGATTAATCCAATGATACCGGGAATTTTGAAGCGTGTAAAAAGGATTGGTATAGAAAGGATTATAAAAAGTACAATTCCAAAAACGATAACAGGATCAGTAATGGGTAAATGAAAAAGCGTAGATTCCATTTAGTACTTTTCTTGTAAATATATATTTTTTAGGTATTCGTTGATTATCCTCTCAACTTATTAAATCTATACTGATAGTTTATTTATTAGATTTTCAGATACTTATATTTTTTAACTTAAAGTATTGCAGAGGGCATATGTTAATAAGTGGTTGATTAAAATGTGGGCATTGATATTTTTAGGAGTTTAAATACAACTAAAAAAGCCTATTTTTGGATTGCATTTTGGGATACTATGAATGAATCGATTTTAAAGGCTTTAATGCAATTATTTGCCAATGTGGTTGATGTTGATCGCAATGGCATATCCCCCTATGCGCGCGAAGTTGTTGAGAATTACCTCGAAAATGAGTTTAGTTCCGAGCAGGTAACAATCTTTTTAAAACAGTTTGATAGCTACCTTTCGCTTTATCATCCGTCATTAGAAAAGGAACAGCATTCGGATCATTCCCAGAAGTACCCACTATCCGAAAGGGTTTTGGAGATATGTACAAGCATAAACCATGAGTTTGAGCAGCATCAAAAGGTATGGTTAATCCTACAGCTAGTCGAATTTATCGGCG
>JBPXJX010000632.1:0-8185 GCA_051715525.1 Bacteroidales bacterium | reverse complement strand
GCCAAACCTGCACCGCTTACACCCATCTTTGGAAATCCGAAATGACCAAAAACCAAAGAGTATCCAAAGAAAACATTAACTATTACCATTGTCAATGTTGTATAGGTAATAACCTTTGTTCTACCAATCCCAACATAGAATGCCCTATATGAGAAATAGGTAAATGCAAAGAAAAGGCCCCAAATCCGATACCTAAGGAATTCATAGCTAGCATTAAATACATGCTGCGATTCTACAATATTGTATAGGATTGATTTCCCAAATAGTTCGAAAGCTAAAATAAGTAATAGTGCCAAAACCAATAAAAAATATTGAGTATGCTCGATTATTGCTCCAATCTGCTTGTTCTCTCCTTCGCCATATCGGCGGGCAACCATAATCTGCGCTCCCACTCCAACTCCCCAACCGAGCATAATAATGGCAAGGTAAAAGAGCCCTCCAATGGCTCCACCGCCTAAAGCAACATCGCCCAAACTACCCAAAAATGCAGTATCGGTAACGTTAATCACATTCTGTGCAACGCTACCAATCATTATTGGGAATGCTATATCCCAAACCCTACGATATGAAATGGAAGTCTTCAAAAAATAAGATATTAAGATTTAATCATATATTACATAACCCCTGTGAGCATTATAGTATTTCACTATCGCAAATATTCTAATTTAAACAGTTACTTTACAAGCAAAGAGCATATTATTTTTTATCTTTTAATGCAATTTCAATTAATAATTATTATGCTAAGTATCTTTAAGCCTTTAAGACCTTAACTTTTGAAAAAAATTAGTTAGTGGAATCCGTTTTATCAAACTTTACTAAAATAAAAATTGCTATAAATCAACGATAAGTATTAAAAGCTTTGAATTTTGGAGTTTTTTTTATTACTTGCATCTGCCAAATGTTAACGATAAAAAGATGCCTTCATACATAATAAGTAAGAGATTCTCAAAAGCAATTATTGCACTTTTTATTGCAATTTTATTACTAAATAGCTGTGGAGGAAGAAGTAACAAAGAGCAATTAGCTGAATCAAAGGAGAGTTTTACCCCCGATACGCTTTCAATGCTTGTTAAGTTCGATAACTCTTTATTCCCATTGCCTTCGCCATATCAAGCGGCAACATTAATAAAGAAGAAGAATCTTCCTTTCGATGAAAGTTTTGTTAGCTCAATCGATAATTACCAAAATTATACAACTGCATTTAAAAAGGCTCTAAACCTTGGTATATACGGAACTGACCTTAGCTATCTAAATATTTACGATCGAACACCTGAGTCAATAAGCTATTTAAGCGTAATTAAAAATTTAAGCGATCAACTTGGTATATCAGCCTCTTTCGACGAATCATTCTTTTCTTCAGTTGAAAAAAACATAAATAACAAGGATTCTATTCTAGTAATTCTTTCAAAAACTTACCGAAACACAGATTCTTACCTTCGAGCAAACGATCGTAAAAATATAGGATCACTAATTTTAGCTGGGGGCTGGGTTGAGAGTTTATACCTACTTACACGAATTTGTAAGGTTACCAACGAACGAGAAATAATTAATCGTATTGGAGAACAAAAACACCCTTTGGATAATTTAATTGAAATTTTAACCCCTTATTATTACAAATCTGAAGAATTTTCAACATTAATTGATGGTCTTATAGATTTAGCCTATGAATTTGATGGTGTTATTTACTCATATTCTTATAAATTGCCCAAAGTAGATGTGACCAACAAAATAATATATATCAATAGCGAATCAAGAGTTGTAATGTCCGAGTATCATATCGAAACAATCAGTAAAAAGATTGAGGCAATACGTAATCACATAATTGGTTAATCGGTTGAACCATAAACCTATGAAAACAAAATTATTTTTATATATAATCCTAGTTTCAGCACTTTCATTTTTTGCAAAACCTGCTAAATCTCAGGTTGAGCAACTCCAAAACATTTGCTCCTTGTATTTTTCGCCCGATTACATTTCTGATGGACAAGAGTATTTCGCAGCCCTTAAACCTGATCAAAAGGTTGAATTTAAAACAACATTTTACGGAGAAAATACTTATCGAATAGTTGCTTGCACCAACCTTAAAAAGGGTGATCTTGTGTTTACAGTATTTGATACAGAAAAAAATTTACTTTTCACCAATGCCAATTACAACTATTCGCAGTACTGGGATTTTAAATTTACATCGTCAATTACCTGCATAATTCAAGTTGATGTTAAAAACGCTAAATTCACGCCTGGATATGTTATGCTTTTAATTGGCTACAAGCCATAACTTGAGTTTATCAAATCAAACCATTGATGCATGAGTGAGTCGATTCTTAAAGCCTTAATGCAACTCTTTGCAATTATAGCTCACCCCGAGGATGAGGAGGTTGATAACGATGGAAATGGAAAAGGTGATCGACGATCGGTAGTTGAAAGCTTTCTTAAGAACCAGCTTAATCAGGAACTTGTTCGTGAATATTTGAAGGTATTCGATTACTATTATAATCTTCATCAGGAAAAGCAGAGCGAAAAAAGTAAAACAAAAAAGCGTACCTCATCAAGTTCTGTTCGTGTTCTTAAGATTTGTACCCAAATAAATGAGGAGCTTACTCAACAGCAGAAAATTGTTGTATTATTTCGTTTATTAGAATTTGTTAAATCATCTGACGGAGATGTTACCGAACAAGAAATGGCCTTCATCTCTACAGTTTCAGAGTCGTTTCATATTCCTGAAGATGAGTATAACCAAATATGTGATTACGTTCTCGCTCCTTTCGATAAAATAGTATTTCACGATAACATACTCGTTATCAATAATGAGCGTGAATATTTTATAAAAGGCATTCGACACATATACTGCGAGTCATTCCTTGGTGAACTAAAGGTCATCAACATCATTTCAGCTAACATACTGTTCTTAAGATATTTTAGCGATCATGAACTTTATCTAAATGGACATCTCCTACAAAAAGATAAAACCTATGTTCTTAATAATGGCTCATCTATCCGAAACAATAAAATTAAGCCCATTTACTACAGCAATATTGTTAGCCGATTTGCCATAGATAAGATAAAAGAGAAAATACTTTTTGAGGTTAAACACGTTGAGTTTAAGTTTAAGGGAGGGAAAATTGGCCTACATGATATAAGTTTTGCACGTGAATCAGGAGAACTGGTTGGTATAATGGGTGCGTCGGGGGCTGGAAAATCAACCCTTTTAAATGTATTAAATGGAACAGAAACGCCTTCGCAAGGTAATGTTTTAATAAACTCTTTCGATATTCACCACCAAAAGGAGCAAGTCGAAGGTTTGATTGGGTTTGTTTCACAAGATGATCTGCTAATCGAAGAGCTAACCGTTTTTCAGAACCTTTACTATAACGCAAAACTTTGCTTCGATAATTATACCGAAACTCAAACAGTAGAGGTTGTCGAAAACATGCTACTTAGCCTTGGCCTGCATGAGATTAAGGACATGAAGGTTGGTTCACCATTAAATAAAAAGATTAGTGGTGGGCAACGCAAAAGGCTGAACATTGCACTTGAACTAATCCGTGAACCAGCAATTCTTTTCCTTGATGAGCCTACATCAGGTTTAAGCTCTAGAGATTCTGAGAATATTCTCGACCTGCTAAAGGAGTTAACTTTAAAGGGGAAACTCGTTTTTGTAGTAATTCATCAACCATCATCCGACATCTTCAAGATGTTTGATAAGCTGCTAATTCTTGATACTGGTGGATACCTCATTTACGATGGCGACCCAATAGAATCAATTATTTACTTCAAGTCGCGTGTTCAGCATGCAAACTGGAACGAGAGCGAGTGTACTCTATGCGGGAATGTTAACCCCGAGCAAATTTTCAATATTGTTGAAGCCAATGTAATAGATGAATATGGCAATCCAACCCGTTCCAGGAAAACAAGCCCATTGGAATGGACAGATCATTATAAAAAGCTAACATTTAACCAGGAGGATTTAGGATTCGCCCCCTCAGAACTTCCAAAAATTCAGTTTAAAATACCAAACTGGATTAAGCAACTTAAAGTATTCATCAAAAGGGATGTGCTCTCAAAATTGGCCAATACTCAGTATATGATTATTAATATACTCGAAGCGCCAATTTTAGCTCTACTTCTATCGTATATCATCAAATTTTACAATGTTGATATTGCAAATGAGGTTGGATATACATTACTTGATAACGATAACCTTCCTGTTTACCTATTCATGTCGGTTATTGTAGCCATTTTTATTGGTTTAACAGTAAGCGCCGAGGAGATTATCAAGGATCGAAAGATTCTAAAAAGAGAAGCATTTCTTAATTTAAGCTGGTCGAGCTACTTGATGTCAAAAGTTACCATTCTTGTTGTTATATCAGCCATTCAAGCTCTTCTTTTTGTGATAATTGGCAATACAGTTCTCGAAATCAGAGGTATGTACTTTGAGTACTGGCTGGTGCTATTCAGCACATGGGTTTCAGCAAGTTTATTAGGACTGGTAATATCTGATAGTTTCAAAACGGTAGTTACCATTTACATTCTAATTCCATTTCTTGTAATACCTCAAATTATATTAAGTGGCATTATTGTTAAGTACGAGAAGCTTAACCCTTCAATCTCGTCACCAAGTAGCATTCCATTATATGGCGAAATAATACTTGCCCGTTGGGCATATGAAGCTTTAGCGGTATATCAATTTAAAGAGAATAAATACCAAAAGCAGTTCTTCAAGTACGACGAAGCGATGAGTACTTCTGACTACAAACGAAACTATTGGCTAAAAACCTTAAATAACAAGGTTGATTTATGCGAAAGATACATGAAGAAACCTGAAAAGAAAAAACAGGTTGAGAATGCTTTCAGGGTAATAAAGAATGAGATAAATAAGGAGATGTTCTCGGTTTCAGGTTCATCGCTTAAATTCGCAAAACCAAATCGACTAGATGTAAAATATCCAAACGAACAACTAATTAAAGATATAAAGGAGTACTTTGAAACGCTGCGTAAATACTATATTAAACTTTATAATAAAGCGAGTAGCGAAAAGGATTTAATAATCTCAAACCAGCAAAAAACTGATAAAAATCGTGAGGCATTTCTTAATCTTAAGCGTAGCTATTATAACGAAAGCCTTTCAGATTTAGTTCGGAACTCAGGCGAAGTAGATAGAATAATTGAATACCGTGGGCAGCTAATACAGAAGGTGGATCCTATTTACCTATACTCCGATTCAAAAATGCTTGGGTCACACTTCTATGCTCCTGCAAAACAGGTGTTCGGCCTATTTATTAGCACCTTTTGGGTGAATGTAATTGTAATATGGCTTTCGAGCATTTCTCTTTACCTGATCCTATATTATAGAATAGTAAAACGTGGTTTAGATCAACTTGAGAAGTTTTCTGGAAATAAAGATTCCGATTGAAAAGAAATAAAAAAAGGGGCGTAAGCCCCTTTTAAGTATATTAGTATTACTATTATTAGTCAACTATCTGTATCATTTTAAAAGGTACTTTGATAATCGACTCATAGTCTTCACCTGCCTCTAGCATATCCTCATCATCCTCCTCGTAATACCAATTAATAACAACATCTTTTTGATTCTTTTTAAGGTTTTCAAGTTTTTTGAAAACATCAAGAATACATTTTGACGAACTAGTATTAAAGTATTCGAGTTGAACATTAACAACCGTTTTAACAGCGGGTCCTTGACTATATTCCTCAAGCCAATCAACAATTGGCTTATAGAACTCGATTGAGTTCTCAGGAATTGACCGACCCTTAATATCAATAGCGCCTGTTGTAGGGTTCATGGTTACGGTTGGCGTTTTAGGAGTTCCTTCAATATTTATCAATTCCATAGTTCAATTGTCTTTATTCTTTCTCGTTAATAAATACGTTTAGATTAAAAAAGTCAAAATCTGTATTATAATGATAAAATTCATAATCAAGTTTATTCCCAGTTTTTCTAGCAATATCAATTAGTCCAAGACCTCCTCCACCTTTTGCTGAAAACGACTGATTATTGAGAACAAATTTATAAAAATCTTTTAACTCTTCTTTCGAAAGGGAATTAATCTTATCAATTTTTTCCTTTAAAATTTTTGTTTTATCAGTACGTATAAAGTTGCCAGTTGAAATTCTATAAATGCTATCTTGCTTAGATAGCACAAAAGCGCCAAAGTTTGTTTCGGAATCTCCCATTCCATTAATAGCATCAACATGATGGAAAAGATTTTGTAAACTTTCCACCAAAACGTTATAGAGCTTCTTCTTAACTCCTGTTTGTTCAGATGTTTCTTCAAGTTTGGATTCAATCAAACTTAAAGTATTAGAAATAACATCAGCGCTGATGGCTCCTTTATAAGCAACAATCACCTCGCCCTGATTCATCCGATCATAACAATCATTCAAGAAAAAACTCATTGAGGAGCCTGTTTTACTCTGGTACAAATTGACTAGTTTTCTTGATATCAAAACAAATATATGAAAATTTTAAATTGATATAAATTAAAATTCTAGTTTTTATAAAATTAATATGAAATATTTAAGATTTGGGCTCGTACTAAAAAAGAAAACGAAGGCCTAGGCCTTCGTTTTCTTTGTCAATTCTTTCGGTGCTCCCTTATACATTGGGTAGTGGTAAAGTTTACATTCAAGCCCCCCATTTATCAATGCCATTGATGATGCTGGCCGTAATCCAAAACTCCTAAGAGCCTCCGAATTGCTATTTATAACCCAAACATCATAGCCAGTAAATCGTTGTTTGAAGTAATCACCAAGTTGCTTATAAAATGATTCTATCTGCTCTTTTTTTAGCTTTTCACCAAAAGGAGGATTAGTTATAACAATGCCTTTTCCTTTTGAAGGTGTAAAATCAAAAGCTGATTCGAATTTAATATCCACTTTTTTATGAAGACCTGCATTCCGAACATTCTCAGATGATATCTCAACTGCTCTTTTCGAGATATCGATTCCTATGATAGCGTGGTTAAACTCACGCTCCATGCTATCGTCATTATAAACCTGCTGTAACAATTCCTCATCGAAGTCGAACCAGTTTTCAAATCCAAAATGTTTACGGAATATTCCAGGTGGGATTCCATGTGCAATTAGGCCTGCTTCAATAAGAAAAGTACCTGTTCCACACATTGGATCGATAAAATCGCAATCAGCTTTCCATCCTGAGAGTAAAATCATTCCAGCTGCTAAAACTTCGTTAATAGATGATGAATCCTGCCCTGTCCTATACCCTCTTTTATTTAGCGATTCGCCTGATGAATCGAGACAAATAGTACATTCATCATCAATAACATTTACATGAACCTTTATTTGAGGATTTTGAGGATCTACAAATGGGCGCTTTCCAACCTTATCACGAAAATGATCGGCAATAGCATCTTTTAGCTTTAATGCAATGTAGCGTGAGTGATTAAAAACCTCAGAATTAATGATGCTGTCAACTGCATATTTCTGCGAAATATCCATTATGCTAAGCCAGTCATACTTTTTTGCTTGGCCATAAAATTCATCTTCGGTTCTAGCTTTAAAAGTAAATATGGGTTTAAGAATTCTTAAAGCGGTACGAAGCTGAATATTCGCTTTATACATCATCTCTTTATCCCCTTTAAAGGAAACCGTTTTAGGGCTAATGATTATTTCTTCGGCGCCAATCAAACGTAGCTCTTCAGCTAACACTCCTTCTAAACCTTGATGGGTTTTGGCAATTAACTCAAACTTATCTGACATTCGTAAAAATTGATTATAATCTACTTAAATTTAACCCAGCACCTATTTAGGCTTTGCTTTTGTAATAAGCGGTTTTCCTCCTTGTTTTCTGCTCGAAAAGGCATTAAGTATTGCCTCAGCATCAACAAAAGGAACGGTAATGAATGAGAAATCATCATGAACGCTTATATCATCGATTTTATTATCGGGGATTTTCACCTCTTTACGAATAAAATCGGAAATTTTACGAGGAGTCATGCCATCCTTACGTCCTAATGCAATGAATAGTCGTGAGGTGCCTGTTGAATCTACTCGAATAGTTTTTATCTCTGAGTAGTTTTTAACATCAAGTTGTGATTTATAGGCTAGCTTAAGCAATGCTGCTAGTGCAACCTCTGGCCCGTTAATTTCGAGTAAATCTTCGGCCATACCTAAATACTCATCGAATGAACCCTTTTTAATGATATCGGCA
>JBPXJX010000631.1:0-2240 GCA_051715525.1 Bacteroidales bacterium | reverse complement strand
TGAGTTAGGAATTGATTGAAGCTGGCAAAACTGAACTTCTAATCGTTCAATAAAAACTCTTATCTCTTTTCCTAATGATGTAGGTGATGCAGGTTGACCATGAGTACGAGCAAGCATGGAAATTTTAGCCCATTCATCGCTTTTAGCTTTTAATTTATTTATTACCTGAGCTATGGTTGGGTTATAAACTTCGATTATTGAATCGCGCATCATCAAAGGGAATGCAGTGTTATTAATATCCTGCGATGTTAACCCAAAGTGTATAAACTCTTTATAGCGATCGAGTTTTAATCCATCAAATTTCTCCTTAAGGAAATACTCAACGGCCTTAACATCATGATTAGTTGTATTCTCAATGCTTTTAATACGACTGGCATCTTCAATAGTAAAATCAAGGTAAATCTGACGGATACTATCGAAAACGGATTTATCAATATCGCTTAGCTGTTCGAGTGGAATATTGCAAAGCGCAATGAAGTATTCGACCTCGACATAAACCCTATACTTTATCAATGCAAACTCTGAGAAACAGGACGATAATCCCTCTGTTTTGCCTCTGTATCGACCATCGATAGGCGATATTGCTGTTAGACTGTTGAGATTCATAGATAATTTGGATTACAAGGCAAAGTTAATAAACAACCCAAGATTATAGCTTTACCCCTAGCGATTTTAAGTAAAGAAAATTTCTTTACACTTTTTAATTTTTAATAGATGCTATTTTGCTATTTTCGTTGGGTTAAGTAACAACTAAACATATGTAAATTTGTTTAGTCCATCAAAAGAAGCACTTCAGATGACACAAAGGATAAAAATTACTGCCGTATCATATTTGAATACAATCCCTTTCGTTTATGGGTTACAACAAACAAACATAAAGGATCAGATTGACCTCTCGCTTGATTACCCAGCTGAGTGTGCAAGAAAAGTAATATCGGGAGAGTTTGATTTTGGATTAATTCCTGTAGCTGCAATCCCTTCTATACCTTTATATAATATAGTATCGGATTTTTGTATTGGTGCTGAAGGGCCTGTAAGAACTGTTGTATTGATGAGCAATTGCCCAATTGATAGCATCGATCAGATTTATCTCGATTATCAATCTAGAACATCTGTTGTTCTTGTTAAAGTTCTTGCTCACAATTTATGGAATATTGCTCCTGAATGGAGCGCCTTTACCCCTGAACATACTGTTGATGATATTGACCCATACGATGGGCTTGTGATTATTGGGGATAAAGTGTTCGAGCATGAATCGCATTTCAAATACAAATATGATCTTGCTGTTGAGTGGCGTCGATTAACAGGGCTGCCATTCGTTTTTGCTGCATGGGCCGCGAATAAACCAATTGAAGACACTTTTATCAGAAGTTTTAATGAGGCGCTTCGCTCTGGAGTTAATTCTATTGCGAAGTCAATTGATATGTATCCACCGTTAAAACTATCAAAAGTAGAGGCAGAGTATTACCTAACAAATAATATTTCGTTCGATTTCAACGATGAAAAACGTAAAGCTTTAAAATTGTTCTGGAGCTTAGCTCGTTTGGTATAATTCAATGAAGTATGGAAAACATGCATATACGAGATTTTAAAGCCCTGGATTTTGAAGGGCTTTCGCAGCTATGGATTTTAACTGATTTAGGAAATCCTCAAAGGGGCGATAATCTTGACATCATTTTAAATAGTATTCAACTTGGAGGGAAAATGCTAGTTGTAGAGAATGAACGGGGTAAAGTTATTGGTACATCATGGATGACCTTTGATGGGAGAAGAATTCACCTTCATCACTTTGGAATACACCCTGATTATCAACGCAAAGGCTTAGGACTTCAGTTAGCAAAAGAGTCTCTAAAATTCGTAAAAGAAAAAGGATATCAGGTTAAGTTAGAGGTACATAAGAATAACCGAGCAGCAATAGCACTTTACCAAAAGTTAGGTTTTAAATATCTTGGCGATTATGATGTGTATATCATTAGGGATATAAAATCTATTGAAGATTAAGCGCATCCTTTACAGCAAAAGAAAAGCCACTCTCCTCGTTTGACTTAACAACCTTAAAACGTTCTTTCAACTCCCTTGGGGCATTCGATACTACATAGGCATTTGGAATAAGTTCTAACATATCCATATCGTTAAAATCATTTCCAATTGATATTACATCACTAATATCACAGTTTACAACATTTGAACAAAGCCAGCTAATTCCATAGGCCTTAGATACATCATTTGGAAAAACCTCC
>JBPXJX010000630.1:0-4814 GCA_051715525.1 Bacteroidales bacterium | reverse complement strand
TGTGAATTGGACTTTATTGAGATAAAAACTGATTGAAGATTGAGAATAATTCGTCAGTATCAATGGGTTTTGCAATGTATCCATCGCAACCTAATTTAATCGACTTACGCTTTTCACCGTTTAAAAAGTGAGCCGTTTGAGCAATAATAGGCAGCTCTTTTCTAATTGCTTTTATCTTTTGGGCAGCTTCATACCCTGATATACCAGGCAATTGTATATCCATTAAAACTAAATCGATATTGGGGTTAGTTGTACACAAAGCTATAGCCTCCTCACCAGATTTAGCATTGATAAGTATCAACCCTTTATCACTAAGTAGTTCACTTAAGTAGAAGAAGTTAATTGACTCATCTTCTACAACTAAAACTACTCTCCTATCCCACCTATTTACCATATCAATTATGAATTCAGTTTCAAGGCCAATCAATAATTACGAAATGTTGGTTTATTAGGCTGCTAATATAACAGGGATTTTGGAAATAAAAATATCAACCCATAATGTTCTGCAATACAGAATGAAATTCTTCATTGTAATTACTATATTTGTTCACAATTCAACATTAATATAGATAAACTGTGAGTAAAGGCTATGCCATAAAAGGTGAAAGTTTCTATGATAAAATGATCAACTTTATCGATAAACATATGGTTGGTATCATGGGTACTATCACTATTCATCTCATTTTAGCCATAATACTCCTTCTGTTCAAAATGAATTATACCCCAACGCCTAGAAGCGTTGAAGTTGATATTAATTTCAGGGATGATCTTCTTCCAATAACTGAAGAACAAAGGGTTCAGATGGATAAAATTGATATTGCTATTGAAAGAATAATAAGCCAGGGGCTAGAGGCAGATGCCGTTAAAAATGTAGCCGTTGATGCAGCATCAACAGAATCGAATGAATTAAACCCAACGCTACAGGATGATAAAGGGATTAACGCATCGGACTTGTATCGTGAAGTTGGAGCTGTAAAACAAAGAATGACCGAGAATAAAGAGAACAACGAGAAGAATCAGCTTCTTGCGGGACAAGAGGAAATCCCAAACACACCAATAAAGAATACTGCACCAAAGGAGGAGGGGAAGTATAAAGGGCCAGCAGTTATTTCGTACTATCTCGAAGGGAGAAAAGCAATTATACTACCCGTCCCTTCCTACAAATGCCAATATGGAGGTCAAGTAGTTGTTGATATTGAGGTTGATAATGAAGGGAAAGTGGTGAATGCAAAAATTGATTCGAAGATTTCAAAAAATGATGAATGCATTACCGAAGCAGCAATTGCAGCTGCATATAATAGCCTTTTTACCGATTCACCAAACGCACAAGCTAAGCAAAAGGGTAGCATAACCTACCTATTTGTTCCGCAATAGCTAAAAGGCAGCCATCAGCAGGTTGATATCGCGCGAGGGTATATTGTATAACCTACCAAGATAGTCGTTTGTCAGTATCCCATTGAAAATGTAAACGCCATGCCTAATTCCAGGGTTGTCCTTTAAAAGCGATTTCATTCCACCGGCCTCACCGATTTCGGTTATTATTGGTGAAAAAACATTGCTCATAGCTATTGATGCTGTACGAGCAACACGAGACGTGATGTTAGGTACGCAAAAATGAATTACATCATGCCTAATAAAAGCTGGATTATTGCTATCGCGAATTTCGGATGTTTCAAAACAACCTCCTTTATCTATACCAAGATCTATTATAACCGATCCTTTTTTCATCAACTTTACAAGCTCCTCTGAAACAATAAACCCACCTTTTATCTCCTCGGGAGATAGTGTTCCAATAACAACATCAGCAGTTTTAAGAACTTTTTCCAAAACCTGCGGATGAAATATTGAAGTATATAGACGCTGCCCTAGGATGTTTTGCAAATCGTTTAGGCGTTTTATTGAATCGTCGAAAACCTTAACAGTTGCTCCAAGACCCAATGCAGCTCGAGCAGCAAATTCAGCGGCTGTTCCTGCACCAAGTATTACAACCTCTGTTGGGGTTATACCAGTAACTCCACCTAGCATTACACCTTTGCCTTTATTTACATTGCTTAAGTACTCCGCAGCAACAAGAATTGATGTACTTCCAGCTATTGAACTCATGGCTTGCACAAGCGGATAAGCACCATCCTGATCGAGAATACTCTCAAAAGCAATTGCTGTAACACGCTTCTGCATAAGATTACGCAGGTATTGTCCTGCTGAATTGCTCAAGTGAAGCGATGATAATATAACTTGACCCTCTTTTAAATAATCAGTTTCGTTAAGTTGCAAAGGGGCTACTTTCAATATAATTTCACTTTTGTAGACCTCTTGTACCGTTTCAACAATTTGCCCTCCACGCTCGCTATAATTGCTATCGGTGTAATGGGCTAAATTACCCGCACCCTTTTCAATTACTATTTCATGCCCCTCTTCAACAAGCATCTCAACCGCTTCGGGGGTAAGAGGTATCCTGCACTCTGATGTATCGGACTCTTTAGGGATACCAATCGTAATTCGCTTATTTTTTTTACCTGTTTCCAACATCTCCTCTTGGGGCATCAACCCTTTTGAGAAGGGGAACTGGGGTGTGGGTTTAGTAACTCTTCCCATAGTAAAAAACGTTTAGCTTAGTAATAATTGAAAAATGATTAATCCAAAAAGGCTTTAGCATTGTTCTTTTTGAAGTTGTTATAAATATAGGGTAAAGTTTACCTTATATCAACTAAAAAAGAAATATTTAGCGGTATTTATTGCTTTGTTACTACCCTAGTACCATCGAGAGCAACTGAAATGGTGATTTTACATACTTCATCAGGTGGGAGAATTTCTTCGATGAGTTCGGGCCATTCTATTAGGCAAATTCCTTCCGATTTATAGAAATACTCCTCGTACCCAAAGTCATAAACCTCATCTATTTTATTTATTCGATAGAAATCGAAATGGTAGATTGGATGTAAGTTTTTATCGCTATACTCATTAATTAGCGCAAATGTTGGGCTAACAACATTATCATCAACTCCGAGTTCCTTGCAAATGGCTTTTATTAGAGTGGTTTTTCCTGCGCCCACACTACCATAAAAGCAGATAATTCGACTTCTGCCAAACATAGCCAATACTCCTTTTGCAGCCTTATCAATCTCAGATATCGATTGTATTATTATCTGTTCCATCAATTTATCGACATTAATTAACCCTGAATTGGTTTAAGTTCAATAAAGGGGATCAACATCTCCTCTAACGAAATCCCACCATGCTGAAAGGTGTTTTTGTAGTATTTCGCATAGTGGTTATAGTTGTTTGGGTAGGCCAAAAAGTCATAATTATAAGCAAAGATATACGAAGAGCTAACATTCTGTTTGGGCAAGTGAGCTTCTTCGGGCCTTCTAATCTCAAAAACTTCTTTGGGATTATAGTTAAGATTTCGGCCTAGTTTATATCGTAGGTTTGAAGAAGTTGCCTTATCACCAACAACCTTTACAGCATTTTGAACAAGAACCGTTCCATGATCGGTGGTAATAATTAGTTTTACATTCAGATTTGCAGCCTCTTTTAATAATGTCCAGAATTCAGAATGTAAAAACCATGATTTTGTTATTGAGATATAAGCTGCATCATCGGAAGCAAGTTCTCGCATCATCTCCATTTCAGTTCGAGCATGCGAAAGGATATCAACAAAGTTGAGAACCAAAACGGTAAGGTCATTATTAAGTACTTCCTTTAGGTTATCAACGATTTTTTGTCCTGGCTTAATCGTATTACTTTTCTGGTAATGCAAATTATATTTTTTACCTAATCGCTGGATTTGCTTGATAAGCAATTCTTCCTCGTTAAGGTTTTTCCCTTCATCCTCCTCATCAAACACCCAAAGATTTGGGTAATGCTTTTGAATTTCTAATGGCATCAACCCTGCAAATATTGAGTTTCTAGCATATTGAGTTGCTGTAGGTAATATCCCACAGTAAACACTTTCGTGTTCTACTCTCCAATGTGTTGAGATGATTGGCTCAATAGCCTTCCACTGGTCGAACCTAAAATTATCGATTAAAACAAATAGTACTTTTTGTCCACCATCAATTAAAGGAAAAACCTTATTCCGCATCAAGTTTGGAGACAACAATGGTTTCTCCTTCTCATTTTCTCCAAACCATGATAAGTAATTATTTTTAATAAACTTGGCAAACTCGCTGTTAGCCTCGGTTTTTTGATAGTCTAATATTTGCGATAGGCTCTGGTCGTTCAGTTCGGCAAGTTCCATATCCCACATTACCAATTTTTTGAGAATTTCTATCCAATCGTAAATGGTTCTGGCAGAACCAATGTTTTGGGTAATGTTGCCAAATTGGGCTCTATAATCGGAAGTTGTTTTATCGGTTATAAGCTGTCGATTATGGACATGCTTTTTTATTGAAAGCAGAACTTGTTTGGGATTAACAGGTTTTATGAGATAATCGGCTATTTTCGATCCAATTGCCTGATCCATAATATTCTCTTCCTCACTTTTGGTTATCATCACAACAGGCAATGAGGGTTTTATTTCCTTTATGCGTGCAAGGGTTTCAAGACCGCTTAATCCTGGCATATTTTCATCGAGAAAAACCAAATCCAAATCGTTAGATTTTACAATATCGAGCGAGTCCATACCATTATTTGATGTTAAAATAGTATACCCCTTTTGCTCAAGAAAAATTGTATGAGGTTTTAAAAATTCTATTTCGTCATCGACCCAGAGTATAGTTACCTTCATACCAATTGCAATTAATTTGGCTTACTTATAATTAGCATTGAAAAACTTCAAATAATCGGCAAGCGATTTATCCTCAACAAAAAGA
>JBPXJX010000629.1:0-2799 GCA_051715525.1 Bacteroidales bacterium | reverse complement strand
GCACTATTTGAAAATAAAACTCGGAACAATACCCCTTCACTATCCACGTAAGGTTGCATTAGTTGTGGAATGATTTTTTTGAAATTGATTAAGTGAAACTTAAGGTTTGAGTGTATACCAAATAATCAGTAATATTTTTTTAACCTAAAATCAATGCTTATGAAATCAAAAATTTTACTCGTGATTATTTTGGCAACTCTTGGTTTTAACTTGAGTGCACAGCCATTACGCTGGACAGAGTCGCTTTACGATCCTGCAAAAACATCAACTGTAGTTAAGGAAACTGTATTAAAAACAGAAGGCCGTCATTCAATGAAGTATACCTATACTGATCCGGGTACAGTTTACTTGTATAGTGATACCATAATGGTAACTGCAGGAGAGCCCTATAATTTCTCAATCGATTTTTATGAAAACGACCCACAGGCAAATATTAGTGTTCGACTATGGTTTTATAATGGAGTTGCTGGTTCGGATTATTTGTCAAGGACAGAGACATCTGCAATGTCTGATTTGGCTGGTTGGCAAACAAAGACATTATCAGGTACCGTTCCTGTTGGTGCAACAATAGCGTATATTGGAATTAGGATGAGGGCTGTAACACCTGCTAGTTTTACATCAGCAACTTTTTATGCTGATAATTCAATCTTTACTATGGGAGCAGGCAGTACTGCTAACTTAATGCCAAATCCAGGGTTTGATGAGTGGTTAATTGTTCCTAATTCAACAATTAATGATTGGACAGAATCATTATATGATCCTTTAAAGACTTCAACCGTAGTACCTGAATCAAACTTGAAAACAGAAGGTTATAATTCTGTAAAATATACCTATACAGACCCAGGGACAGTTTATTTATATAGCGATACTATAATGGTAACAGCAGGAGAACCATATAATTTCTCGATCGATTTCTATGATAACGATCCCCAGGCTAATATTTCAATGCGACTATGGTTCTACGATGGAATTGCTGGTTCATCTTATTTGTCGAGAACTGAGACCTCGGCAATGTCAGACCTGGCTGGTTGGCAAACAAAAACATTATCAGGCACTGTTCCTGTTGGTGCAACAATAGCATATGTTGGTATAAGAATGAGGGCAGTAGTACCAGCTAGTTTTTCTTCTGCCACATTTTATGCCGATAATGCAATATTTACAATGGGTGCTGGAAGTACTAATAATCTAATAAAGAATGGCGGTTTTGAAGATTGGTCTGCTCCAAGTGGTGCACCTGAATTCACCTCATTCAAATTTGAAGGGCTAACACCTGCTGTAGTTGGGGTTATTAATAAAACAACTCATACTGTTGAACTTACAGTTCCTTATGTTACTGATCTTACAGCATTAGTATCAACTTTTGAATTAACTGATGGAACAACTGCTAAAGTTGGTGCAACCGATCAGGTTAGCGCAACAACACCCAATAATTTTACTAGCCCTGTTACATATACTTTGACTAAAGGTAGCGTTTCACAGGATTGGGTGGTTACTGTTACTAAGGTTGCACCAACTACTGAAAAAGAGATCTATTCTTTCAAGTTTGAAGGCTTAACTCCTACTGTTAATGGAATAATACTTGCTGCAAGAGATTCAGTAAAGTTAGTTGTTCCTCAAGGAACAAGCGTTACAGCCTTAGTTCCTTCAATAACACTATCACCCAATGCAACAGTGGCACCTCTTAGTGGTGTTGCCAATAACTTTTCAACTCCACAAATCTATACCGTTACTGCTCAAGATGGCTCAACAAGGGTTTGGAAGGTTGAAGTAAAATTTGGAACACCAGAAACTGTTCTATTTATTGAGGAGTTTGAAAATAAAAAGCTTATCCCTTCAACATTTAAATTGATTAAGAACGATTCTTATACTATGGCTGCAGGTGAAGAACGATGGGCTGATAGTTCATTTGTAATATCTACAACAAGTAGAAAAGAGCTTTTAGGTACTCAAGTAGCTATGGCTTCGACTTATACTTCTGATATGCCATTAACTGGTCATGCCGATCGTTGGATGATTTTACCATCTATAACTTTAGGTGATAACTCTATTCTTAGTTGGCAAGCAATGTCTACAACATCTTCAGGTAACTATCCTGATGATTATGATGTAATAATTGCACCTGCAGGCGCCCAAGGCGTTACACCAACGGTTTCATATTTTTATGAGAATGGAAATATTCTAAAGGAGATAGATCCAGAAAAATGGTCAGCATCAGTATCAAGACCTGGAGATGGTTTGGCAACACATTCAATTAATTTGAAAAATACACCTACAATAAGCCAACCTAATGGTTGGTATAATAAAGCTGTTTGGATTGCTTTTGTTTGTAATACTGATCGATATACAAACCCAACAACTGGTATTCCTAATGGGAGTGCTGGTGGTTCTGCCCTTGCAATTGATAATATTAAGGTGGTTAATAAAATTTCGACAGGCATTTTTGATAACAAAAACAATACTCTTGAGATGTCGATTTTCCCTAATCCAACCAATGGTAAATCTAAACTGATGGTTCAGTTAAGTGGAAATGCTATAGCTAATGTTACAGTTACAGATATTATAGGAAAAGTAGTACAGAACAAACAGGTTCCTGTTTATTCTGGCGATAACCAAATCGATATCGACCTATCAAATTATAGCAAGGGTATATATCTAGTTAAAACAACTGTTAATGGTAAGGTTAATGTTTCTAAATTAATTTTTAAATAGTTTATATTAGGTGTTTTTAGGTTGAAAAGGGAGGAGATTATTATGCCTCCCTTTTTTATTCAGAATATTTTATATGGAGTTAAGGGATAA
>JBPXJX010000628.1:0-2983 GCA_051715525.1 Bacteroidales bacterium | reverse complement strand
TAAGTTGTAGAAACTGTAAGTGGAGAAGCAACTGATTCCTATTTATTTTTTATAGGTGGTTTTAAACAAACCTTAGTTGCAAAGGCAAAACAAAAAATGATTGGAAATGCCAAACTTGAGGGTACATCCAAAGCAATTATTAATGTTACTCTAGAAGAGCACAATAAGTTTATGTTTCTATACATTAAAAGAACAATAACTGTTCACGGTACTGTTATAGAGTTTACCGAATAATAAAAAGACGGTTGTTTTTTTTCAATCGTCTTTTTAAAAACCCTTTAATGAATCGGTTGAATTATTTATGATGGTTTGTTAATCAGCTTCACCAACTTCATGCACATATCAGTAAATATAATCTGTGCATTACCATTTCTCGAGATGTGATCGATTGCCAAATTAAATTCTGTAAACACTTGGTAAACGTTGGATTGATTGATGAATGGCGAGAATTTTTTTCCGAAATCAACCTCTTCTCCTGCCAAATAGGAGATATCCTCGAGGTTCATATTAAGCATTAAACTTTCTCTTAATAACCGCAGCGATTCGGTAAGCAGCTCCTTTTGCTGCTCACGACCAAGCGATGATGCTTCACTTACCCAATCAAGCAAACCTAAAACATCATTTGCATAGCAATGCCTCATGAGTGTTCTAAAGTATGGGAAATACGGATTCTCCTCCTCAATCGAAATAAGGCTCATCGCCTTGCGGAAATTACCGTTTGAAATTCGGCTAATGTCATTGGCTCTCGATGGGCTCATCTGGTAACGATCAACCAATGTAAGTGCAATGCTCTCGCGATGAATTGGAGGAACCTTGATTACCTGTGTTCGCGACAGAATAGTTTTAAGTAGCTGAGTTGGGTTCTCGCTAACCATTAAGAATGTCGTATTTTGAGGTGGTTCCTCTATTAACTTGAGGAGTTTATTAGCAGCCTGCTGATTCATTCGCTCCGGAAGCCAAATAATCATAGTTTTATAATCTGACTCAAAGCTCTTCATGCTTAATTTTCGGATAACATCCGAACTTTCAGTAGTACCAATAATTCCTTGCTTATTCTCTGCCCCAATCATCTCGTACCAGTCCGATTCGGTGATATAGGGGTTTTCAAGCAGCACCTCGCGCCATTGTATCATAAATGCATCGCTTAGCTTCCCCGATGGTCCTTCATCATCAGTTTTACGTTCTGAAAGAATTATCGGAAACACAAAGTGTAAATCGGGATGAATCAGCTTATTAAACTTATGGCACGATGGGCATACCCCACACGAATCATCCTCGCCCTTTTGTAGGCAGCTAATAAATTGCGCATAGGCTATTGCAAGTGCCAGTTTACCAGTTCCTTCATGTCCAGTGAAAAGCTGGGCGTGAGGAATCCTTCCCTCTCTTACTGATTTAATTAACTTTTGCTTAACCTGCTCCTGACCAACAATATCCTTAAAAAGCATGATTCAATAGAATTAAAATCTTAAACAATCAAAAGTACAAAAATTAGTGTTATGTCCTAAATTGAAGATTTGCAAGCATTAATTAAATATAGATAATCTAAACAAGAAAATATATAAGAAATAAAAGCCTCAAAATCCCCTTTTTTCATCAATCGTTTGCGATGAAAACTGGTTGGAAAATCAACTTTTTAAACGAGTTTGATGTATATTTGTTAGCTGTTTAAATTAATACATAATCCATGAATAAAATAGATAATTATTCATTTGCCGGAAAAAAGGCAATTGTTAGGGTTGATTTTAATGTTCCCCTTGATAAAAAAACCTTTGAAGTTACTGATGATACTCGCATTCGAGGTGCTTTGCCAACCATTAAAAAAATACTTAATGGTGGTGGTGCAGCTATTCTAATGTCGCACCTTGGCCGTCCAGATGGGAAGGCTCAAGAAAAATATTCGCTAAAGCACGTTTTACCTGCTATAGAGAAAAATCTTGGATTAAAGGTAAAATTTGCTTCCGACTGCATTGGCGAAGAGGCTAAGAAACTAGCTGCTGAACTTAAAGCAGGCGAAGTTCTAGTTCTTGAAAACTTAAGGTTTTATGAGGAAGAAGAAGGAAAAGCGTACAGCTTAGCCGAAGATGCATCCGACGAGCAAAAGAAAGAGGCAAAAGCTAGGGTTAAAGAGAGCCAAAAGAATTTTCTTAAGACTTTGGCTAGTTTAGCCAATTGTTTTGTAAACGATGCTTTTGGAACTGCTCACAGGGCTCACGCATCAACATCGCTTATCGTTCAGCACTTTCCAAACGATAGCATGTTCGGTTACCTTATCGAAAGCGAACTCAACGCAATGGATAAAGTACTTCATTCAAACGAAAAGCCATTAACAGCAATTATGGGTGGAGCCAAGGTTTCCGATAAAATATTGCTTATCGAAAATCTCTTGAATAGGGTTGATAATCTTATCATTGGTGGTGGAATGACCTACACCTTTATTAAAGCACAAGGTGGAAAAATTGGCAAATCGCTTTGCGAAGAGGATAAGCTTGGATTAGCCCTAGAGATTCTTAAGAAGGCTAAAGAAAAAGGTGTTAATGTGTATCTCCCTGTTGATGCTATTAACGCAGATGCATTTGATGCTAATGCAAATACTCAACAATCAAAAATTGACGAAACTCCTGATGGATGGATGGGCTTAGATGTTTCTTCAGAAACAATCAAAAAGTTTAGCGAGGTTATCGAAAACTCAAAGACAATCCTTTGGAATGGCCCTATGGGTGTATTTGAGATGGAGAAATTTTCAAATGGAACAAAAGCCATTGCACAATCAGTTGCTAAAGCAACTGAAAAAGGTGCATTTAGTCTCGTAGGTGGCGGTGATTCAGTTGCAGCGGTTAATAAGCTAAACCTTGCAAATAAAATCAGCTATGTATCTACGGGTGGCGGTGCTATGCTCGAGTACATGGAGGGTAAGGAGTTACCAGGTGTTAAAGCTATTAGAGGGTAATTGATATAAAAACTCTTAATAATTTAGAGTTCCGAA
>JBPXJX010000627.1:0-1970 GCA_051715525.1 Bacteroidales bacterium | reverse complement strand
AGCTGTTGACATAAAACTTGTATTTCCTAAAAAAACGGATAGGCTTGAAATACTTACTGACGAGGGACGGCTTGAGCAAGTTTTAACAAATTTAATTAGCAATGCTTTAAAATATACTGAGAGAGGCTTAATTGAGTTTGGCTATAATTTAGATAATCAGAATATTACATTCTTTGTAAAAGATACAGGTGTTGGGATTGACCCCAAAATGCAAACCCTAATTTTTGAACGATTCAGGCAAGTTGAGGATATTTCAGGTAAAAAAGCAGCTGGTACTGGTTTAGGTTTATCAATTTCAAAAGGAATTGTTAGTCTTTTAGATGGAACAATTTGGGTTGAATCAGAACTAGGGGTTGGCACAACTTTCTTCTTTACTATTCCATACAGAGTTATCGAAAAACCAGAATCAATTGACGAACCATTGATCGAAGAGGAGGAACATTTCCCTGATTGGAGGAATAAGGTGATCCTTATTGCTGAAGACGAAGAGGTCAATTATATTTTTATGGATGAACTCTTAAGCCTAACAGGTGTAACTTTACTTTGGGCTAAAGATGGTGTTCAAGCGGTTGAACTAGTAAAAGCATTAAAAAAAATTGATCTTATTCTCATGGATATTAAAATGCCAGTGATGAATGGTTATGCTGCAACAATGGAAATTCGGCAAATAAATCCCAAAATACCTATTGTTGCACAAACAGCTTATGCGTTTAGCGAAGATCGGCAAAAGGCTGAAGCAGCCGGATGCAACGATTATATTACAAAACCAATTAATAGTAAGGAGCTCTTTTTAATAATGCAAAAGTATATAGGCTACTAACAAACTAGTTCTGAGATATACTACTTTTCTTCATTGTTTCGTATTGTTCTCGTATAAACTCTAATTCCTCGAGGTTCTGTTTTAAGCGTTGCTCGTTTTCCTGCATTGCTTCAGTATGCTCTTTAAACTGCTGAATGAGTTTTATATTACGTTCATTCATTTTTACAGTATTTAAGTTATTTGCAATGCTTTGTGCAACTTTATTTACAAACTCAAGTTCGTAAGAATTCATCTCATTAAATGATGCAATTTCAATTACTCCGAAAACTTTATCATCATAGCACAGCGGGACTAAAAGAAGCGATTTTGGTGATGCTTTGCCAAGGCCTGAGTTTATTGCTAAATAGTTTTCGGGTAGTTCTGTTAAGAGTTGCGATTCGTTATTTGTAAATGTTGCTCCTACTAGGCCACTATCTGAAGGTATAATGGCATATTCCTGTTTATGTTCTTTATTAACTCCAAAATCTGTTGTTAGCTCAAGATAGCGATTATCCTCCGATTCATCATTGAGGATATAGATAGCACCGAGTTTAGCATCTAGATAATTAAGCAATGCTTTTAAAACATTTTTACTTAACTCTTCGAAATTATCCTTATTTTGCGATAGCACTTCGTTAATCTCTGCTACACCTATATTAACCCAGTTTTGAAGTTGCTCTTTTTCCTGATGTTTTAAAAGTTCATCGTGCTGCTGTTGGAGTTCACTTGTTCTTTCTTCGATCTTATGCTCTAAATTTTCCTTTTCGTGAGTAAGTTGAATGCTCAGCAACTCATTTTCATTTATTGCAGTTGCTGACTTTCTGTTGATTGCAATTGATTGGATAAGCATAAAACCGACAAGTCCATAAGGAGCAACATAGGCGGTGTGTATTAATCCCATACTACTTAATACATCGTTAATAGCAGTAGCATAAAGAATAAACATTGCTAAAAATGATGGTAGGGCATATGCCCTTTTTCTAATTGTTGCAACTAACAATACTCCAAAAGTTAAATAGAGTCCACCAAATAGAATGTATAGTTCAAAGAAAGTCCTTAGTTTACCATAGAATAATGCAGGAGTGAAAAATACAAGTGCAGTAATTGCTATACCAATATAGAGAAAGATATTCTTTAAAAGTTTCGGGAAATCGTCCTTGAAAAGTATGTA
>JBPXJX010000626.1:0-1136 GCA_051715525.1 Bacteroidales bacterium | reverse complement strand
AAAATTTTAAAGCAAAAACTAAAGAGAACAGAAAAGGGCTGGTTAATCAGCCCTTTTTTGTTAATTTAATCCAAGTACCTTAGCCCCTTGATTATATCTCAAATCCTTTGGAATATTTGCTCCAGCAACCCTATCTAAATCCTGCTTTAGCGCATCACCGACTGTTCGTTTTTCTTCAAATAGCTTTACGACTTCATCATAACTGCCATTGCCTTGAAGAGTTAAGATCTTTTTAGCAAGCCCATTCATTGCAGCAGTCATTTTATCAAAATCAACTTTATATGTTCCATCAACTGGGTTACGTGTAAATGCACCATTCTCTTGTAAATAGTAAAAACAAACCATATTTGCTTTTCCATGAGAAGATGCAGCACCAAATCGAACTGAGCGGAAAATTCCAGCCATAAAAGTTACATAGTTATCCATTAAATCTTTATTGGATAGTTCGCCCATCTCAGCTAATTTTTTGACCATATATAAACCTAAAATATCAGCTTTCCCCTCTTCTAATCCGCTATACTTTTCTTTTAAGGCTTCTCTAACTGTTCCTTTTCCGTTGATAAGATTTTTTATCCCTAATCCATGAGCAACTTCATGGAACATAACATTCTCGAAAAATGCATCAAACTTAATATGCTTTCTTTGTGATGAATCAATTAATAAATTCCCAATTGGAAGCAAAATCTTATCAAATTTATAATGCATAGCATTTTTAAGCTGAAGTTTACGACTACCTTTCTCTATATGTACTTTGGGATCGTTTGGTAGATTTATTGCTATGGTTTTACTACCTGAATTGCAGTCACCTGCATAAAAAACAGCATCATAAACACCTAAATCTGAGCCAGAACCTGGCACTTCCTTTTTGTATTCAGTTTCTACGGGTAAACTAGTTTGCAGCTGAGGAAGTAACTTTGCAAAGCGTGCAAGTTTTTGGCTCCAATCTATATCTTTAATTAAGATAAATGCTTCAAAAGCTGCCTTGTAGTTATAAAGTGCATCTTCGTAATTTTCAATAGGGCCAACAACAAAATCGATATTATTTGTTTTCATATCCATCCAAGCCAAATCGCTTTGAAGATACTCATCTGTAAGAAGTGCCTCAGCTCTTAAGCTGAGATAATTCTTTAGTCCTG
>JBPXJX010000625.1:0-4646 GCA_051715525.1 Bacteroidales bacterium | reverse complement strand
TTGAAGAGCTCGGCTGTGAGATTGTAAAGATATTCCCAGGCAAAGAGGTTGGTGGGCCATCGTTTGTAAAAGCAATCCTTGCCCCTTGCCCTTGGGCAAGCATAATGCCATCAGGAGGCGTTACTCCCGATAGAGACAACCTAAAGGCTTGGTTCGATTCGGGTGTTACCTGCGTTGGATTGGGTTCGCAATTAACTCCTAAAGAGTTGATTGATAATGGCGATTTTAAATCTCTTGAAAGTAAGGTTAAAGAGGTTATGCAAATTGTAAAAGAATTAAAGAAATCATAAACTGAGCAGATATGTTAATCGAAAAATATTCATTCGGAATGGGCGATCGCTTTGGAAAAGAGGGACAAGCCCAGCTATCGGCAATACAAGAAATCAATAAACTCGGGTTTAACGTTGTCCCTGTTTGGAACAAATCGTATCGCGAGCATACTATCGTGCATACCGACCACTCCTCGGTTGCCAAAGAAGCTGCCGATGCCGTTAAAGCCAACGGCTGGAAAGGAAATTACTATGTTGATGCAGATCACATCGGGCTTGCCATTGTCGACCAATTTATCGATCATAGTAACTTTTTCACCATCGATGTTGCCCATTTCATTGGTAAAGTGCCTAGCATCGAAGAGAAAAACGAATTCTTGGGCAGATATAGCAAATACATTGGAAAACTGTCAATTAAAGGCATTGAACAGGATTTTGTTGTAACCGAAACGTTGCTCGAGCTTGTTGCTGATAAATTTTTAACCGCAATCAAAGAGGTTAAAGCAATATACGATCACATCGTTGCAAAAAAAGGCGCAGAGAATTTCATCCCCGAGGTATCTATGGATGAATGCGATAACGCACAATCTCCGCTTGAGCTATTTTTCATTCTTGCCGAATTAAAACACAGAGGCGTTGAAGTTCAAACTATTGCTCCAAAATTCTCAGGCCTATTTGCAAAAGGCGTTGATTACCTTGGCGATATCGAGCAGTTTGCCAAAGAGTTTGAGCAAGATGTTGCCGTTGTAAAATATGCAATCGAAAAATTTGGTCTTCCAAAGAGCCTTAAGCTAAGTGTGCATAGCGGTAGCGATAAGTTTGCCATATATCCTATTATGAAAAGTGCCATCGAAAAATTCGATGCAGGAATTCACGTTAAAACGGCGGGTACAACTTGGCTCGAAGAAGTTATTGGCTTGGCTCAATCTGGAGGAGAAGGGCTTGAAATTGCAAAGATTATCTACGAAAAATCGATGGGTCGCTACGATGAGCTAACTGGCCCATACGCAACTGTACTCAATATCGATAAAGGTCAACTACCATCGATAGAAGTTGTAAAATCGTGGACTAGCAAACAATTTGCTGATGCGCTAACACATGATCAAAGCTGTCCAAACTACAACCCAAGTTTTCGCCAGCTAATCCATGTTGGCTATAAAATAGCTGCCGAACTGGGAGAAAGATATACCAAGGCATTAGATGCAAATAGAGAGGTAATCGAGAAGAACGTTAAGTTTAACCTGCTCGATCGTCATCTTAAACTTCTTTTCAAGGCCAAATAACTTAGCATTCTGAACCATGAGAACAGCATCGATAAGCGTTAAATCGTTACTTCCATCAGTATTATTTGATATTGTGGCAGTAGCAATAATATTCCTGCTACCTTCATTCTCGCACCTGACAGGAATTGCCTTGTACCAACTCGACCCTATGAGATTAGCGTTGTTCGCAGCTATTCTTCTCACAAACAGAAAAAACGCCTACGTTATTGCATTCCTTTTGCCAATCGTTTCATTTATCATTTCGTCGCATCCTTACTTTTATAAGGTTTTCTTGATTTCAACCGAGCTGATAATAAACGTTTGGTTTTTCTACCTGTTGGCTAATAGGTTTAAAAAACTGTTTTTTGCATCGTTTTTTTCAATCCTAATGAGTAAGGCCATCTACTACTCACTTAAGTTCATATTTATCCATTTTTTGCTTATAAACGATAGTTTAGTAAGCACCTCGTTGGCTATCCAATTGGTAGTATCGGTTGGAATAAGTTTTTTAATAGCAATAGTAATGAAACAAGAATAATAGAAGAGGTTTATAAAATGAAAAGGGCTCTTAATTGAGCCCTTTTTTATGTTTTATGAAGTTCTTATTTTGCTAAGTGGAAAGGTGGTTTTACAACCTTTGCTTTTAACTTCTTATCGCGAATGCCAATGTAAATTTCGGTTCCCTCTTTCCAGAAACCTTTCTTTAGGTAACCCATACCAATACCTTGCTTGCTCATTGGCGACATGGTTCCTGAAGTAACCTCACCAATCTCAACTCCTTGAGCATCAAAAATAGGGTAGTGCTGACGAGGAATCCCACGATCAATCATGATAAAACCTTTAAGCATCTTTTGTGTACCTTCGGTTTTGTGTTTCTCCCAAATGTCGCGATTGATAAAGTTCTTACCATCTACAAACTTGGTAATCCATCCTAAACCTGCTTCGATAGAAGAAACCTCATCATTCATATCATTACCATACAAGCAGAATCCCATCTCAAGGCGAAGAGTATCGCGAGCACCAAGACCAATTGGCTTAATGCCAAACTCTTTTCCTGCCTCAAAAACTGCATGCCATAGCTTTTCAGCATCCTCATTTGCACAATAAATCTCACATCCACCTGCACCAGTATAACCAGTTGTAGCAAAAATAACCTCTTTAATGCCAGCAAAAGAAATCTTCTTAAATGTGTAATACTCCATATCCTCAACTGAAGCATCGGTAAGCTTTTGCATTGCTTTTAGAGCAAGAGGACCTTGAATAGCAAGCTGTGCAATTTCATCAGAAGCATTGTATAGCTCTTTGCCAACTGTTAATCCAAATTTTGGAGCGTGCTCGCAAAGCCATTTCCAATCCTTCTCAATGTTTGATGCATTAACAACTAAAAGATAAGTAACGCTATCAACCTTATAAACTAATAGGTCATCAACAATACCACCTTTTCCATTAGGGAAGCAGCTGTATTGTACCTTACCATCAAACAAAACAGATGCATCGTTGCTGGTTACATACTGAATAAAATCTAATGCTTTTGGCCCTTTCACCCAAATTTCGCCCATGTGCGAAACATCGAATACGCCAAGTTTTTCTCGAACAGTAATGTGCTCATCGTTAATTCCACTATACTCAATAGGCATATTATAGCCAGCAAATTCGGCCATTTTTGCACCTAACTCGATGTGAAACTTAGTAAATGCAGTATTTTTCATTGTATTATTTAATTTAATTTGTTTGGTTAGAAAAAAAACATACAAAGCTACATTTTTTTATTACAAACAACCCCAACTTTTCAGAAATTAAATAAACAAGAAATTGTAGTTGCTACTCACTTAACAATTGAATCCAATACTATTTGTAATGATTTAGATCATTTTTTTATTTTTTCCCTATTGCTTTGCAATAATAATTGGGAAAGAACAACTATTTTTGTCTTAGGTTAAATGACATCCATCAAAAAAAGTTGACTTTAACATATAAAATGGAGAACTTTAAGCACATAAACATGGAATACCTAGATGAAATATCTGAGGGAAATCAGGATTTAGCGTGCGATTTAATTGAAATGTTTATTAAACAAGTTCCCATTTTCACAGAGCAACTTGATTCCCTTTACAAAAGTGGAGATTATGTTTTGCTAGGTAAATTGGCACACAAAATTAAGAGTTCTGTAGCAATGATGGGGATTAGCGAACTTACTGATGATATGAAAAAGCTTGAGGTTTTGGCTCAATCTGGAAGTGAAGTTGAAACCTATCCAAATTACATCAATAGGTATAAAATTATTACATCCGAAGCTATAAATGAACTTGATAAGATATTAATTAAACTAAAATAAAACTAAAGCGCTATGCTTAAAGTAGATAAAATTGGTAATGTAATGGTTGTATCATTCGACCAAGACAATAAGATCAATGTTACTGTATCTCAAAAGATTAAGGTAGAGGTAACAAAGCTAATTACCCCTCATTCTAAATTAGTTCTTGATCTTGGAGGAATTAATTATATTGATAGTACTGGTTTTGGGATGTTACTATCAATCCTAAGAACTTGCAAAAACCATCAGAGTTTGCTTAAACTTTGTAACATCTCACCCGAAGTGATGGAACTTGTGAAACTACTTCAACTTCAAACAGTTTTTGATATACGCAATAGTGTTGATGAATGTATAAAAGGGTTCGAATAACTCCTTTATATTTAAAAATATTGAGGTTGTCTGATTTATTAATCTAAATCAGACAACCTTTTTTTAACTAAATAATCCTCAACATTTTTAAAATTCCAATTAATATCATTGCTGTTATTGAAATAAATACAATAACAAACACAACTCTTCTCTTTGCCTCAATACAATCAACTTCTTTAGAACGATCAAGTACCCCATTCTGCAAATCATGATAGTATACTCTCATCTTTTTTATAGATATGTTAGTTGCCACTTTGTTAATGAAGTAAACAAAGCCAAACACAATAAGATTTACTAAAATGTAGCTATTAATATTATTAATTTTATATGAACCACCTTCATTATCAATCAAAGAATTGATTCCAAAAACTAACATGGCCATTCCAAGCGAGATAGTAACAAGCCAAATCTCGTACTCTTTTCGCAGAAAAA
>JBPXJX010000624.1:0-1240 GCA_051715525.1 Bacteroidales bacterium | reverse complement strand
TCCGGTGAAAACAAAGGTATGGCTTTTTAGATCTAGGTTTTCTCTAATCCATAATCCAGCTACTATATTAAAACGAGTAAAGTATGCTCCAATATTCAGTTGCTGAAATTTCTGCTGGCGGATGTAAATGATATTTGGCGAGAACATTAATTTCTGCTTAAACTTATACCATTTGTATAGGTTAAATTCACACCCAATATGAACGGTATATTTTCTTGGTAAGTATGCCGTTTGCCCATTAACTTTTGATTCAATGGGTTGGAGTAGATGGTGAACTGCAATTCCCCCAAAGAAAATATCGTAATCACCTACAACTCCTGCGCTAAAATCGTACATAAGCGATGTGCTGCTTCCTAAGCCTGAAGATGCGCCTGGCGGTACATTACCGTTTACGTCAATCATGTCGGGAAAAACAAGGTTTGATAGGTTTCTGTTTTTCATTATAAGGCTAGCCTGAATACCACCCCTAATATGGGAGTTAAAACTGGTTTGTACTCCGTGGGCGTAAATGAAATCAGCTGATGTCCTTTGGATTACTCCGTTTGATTGTACATCGTTTATGATGTTAATGCCTACCCCACTTTTAATATCCATTATTGTTCTGTCATAGCTTACACCATAAGTAGTATAGGGTAGCTTTGTGCCCATCCATTGATTACGGTAAACAAGTCCTAGTCTAATGTATTTATTTGCTCCTGCATAAGCAGGGTTTAAATACAGATGATTGAAAAATAGTTGTGAAAAACTGGGATCTTGTGCGCAGATACGGTAGTTTGACACCAATGCGAGTAAGATTAATAATGATATCTTTTTTAAAAGACTGAACATTTAATCCCCAGTATGATGAATTTAACATTTATAATATTAACCCTTACACATCGTTATTTATTGTGTAAAAGAAAAGTGTTTAAAGGTAAAATAAAGTTTTGTTTATTTGCAAAAAATATACTTCGATGATTCGAAAAATTGTATTGTCTTTTGTTTTTGTAATCCAAATATTATTGACTATCAATGCTCAAGAGTATATTCGGGTTATTGATTGGGAACTCCAAACCAAACTTAGCAAAGCTGATAGCGCAGCTAATAGTAGCTACCTTATTTTTAATAATGCTGTTTACGATGATAGAGAAACAATGGTCCCTTCGTACTTAGAACTTTTTCCAATTTCCTCATCAATTTTTAATGTAGATGACCTAAGAATTTTTGTTGCAGATAAAGTTTATATTGAGCTTACGGATAT
>JBPXJX010000623.1:0-4203 GCA_051715525.1 Bacteroidales bacterium | reverse complement strand
TAAAGGATACTATGGAAACTTACATAGAAAAAGTTGCACAGAAACATCGCTTGAAAAAACTTGGTTTTGATGATGTAATTGATTATTGCTTTACATCTGATGTTACAACCGTTATACCAATTCTTAATAATTTACATATTATTCCGTTAGGAATACGCTAAATTATTTAGAACCAATATAATTTACTTGTATCGATAATTATAATTTGTTAAAACTTATTATTTTACTGGAATCAATCCAATATCACTTTGGATTAATTAGGAAAAATCAAAAATAAGTTTGAATTTTGACCTTGTAATAAATTTTTAAATGCAAATTAAAAGTTAAACAATCATGGGAAAACATAATTTTAATGCAGGTCCCTGCATCCTTCCAAAACCAGCTATTGAAGCAACTATCGATGCTATTCGTAATTTCGACAATACTGGTATAGGTCTATTAGAAATCTCTCATCGTACCCCAGGTTGGGAACGTGTTATGGCTGAAACCGAGCAATTATGGAGGGAACTATTAAATATTCCTGATAATTATGCGGTTATGTTTTTAGGTGGTGGTGCTTCAACTCAGTTCTATACAGTTGCTGCTAACCTATTAAACAAAAAAGCTGCTTACCTTGAGACAGGTGTTTGGGCTAAAAAAGCTATTAAAGAAGCTAAACTTTATGGAGAGGTTGCTGTAGTTGCTTCATCTGCAGATAAGAACTTCTCGTATGTTCCAAAAGGATATACTATCCCAACTGATGCTGATTACTTCCACATCACAACTAACAATACCATTTACGGTACCGAAATTAAGACTGATATCGATTGCCCTATTAACCTAGTGGCAGATATGAGCTCTGATATTATGAGCCGTCCAGTTGATATTAAGAAGTACGCTTTGATTTATGGTGGTGCACAAAAGAACGTTGGTCCTGCTGGTGTTACTTTTGTTATCGTTCGTAAAGATGTATTAGGTAAGATGGAGCGCAAATTACCTAGCATGGTTGATTTCAGAACACACATTGGCGAAGAGGCGAAAGATAACTCAATGTACAACACACCTCCAGTAATTTCAATTTTTGTAATGCACGAAACATTGAAGTGGGTAAAATCATTGGGTGGTGTTGCTGCAATGCACAAGATTAACAACCAAAAGGCTGAATTGCTTTACAATGAGATTGATAGAAACAAAATGTTTGTAGGTACTGCTGTTAAAGAGGATCGCTCTATCATGAACGTTTGCTTTGTTATGGCTGAGCAATACAAGGATAAAGAGGCTGAATTCATGGATTTCGCTAAGAAAGCAGGCATGGTAGGTATTAAAGGTCACCGTTCAGTTGGTGGTTTCCGTGCTTCAATCTATAATGCATGTCCACTTGAGAGCGTTCAGGCGCTTGTTGACTGCATGAAGGAATTTGAAAAATTAAACGCTTAATAAATCAATAGCTTGATTCGTAAAGGTTGGGCAGCAAAAGTTGCTCAACCTTTATTTTAAAATCATAATTATTAATATTAAACAATATTAGCCATGGCAAAAGTACTAGTAGCAACTGAAAAACCTTTTGCAAAGGTTGCAGTTGATGGTATTCGTAAAATTGTTGAAGAGGCAGGTTTCACCCTTGCTCTTTTAGAAAAATATACTGATCCAAATGATTTAGTTAAGGCTGTTGCCGATGCCGATGCGCTTATCGTTCGTAGCGATAAGGTTACCAAAGAGGTTGTTGAGGCTGGTAAGAACCTTAAGATTGTTGTTCGCGCTGGCGCAGGTTACGATAATCTTGATCTTGCTGCTTGCACAGCAAAAGGTGTTGTTGCAATGAACACTCCTGGCCAAAACTCAAATGCTGTTGCTGAACTAGCAGTTGGCATGATGATATTTATGGCACGTGGTCTTTTCCAACCAGGCACAGGTACTGAGATTGCTGGTAAAAAACTAGGTATTCATGCTTATGGATACGTTGGTAAACTAGTTGCTAAGTACGGTAAAGGATTTGGTATGGATGTTTACGCTTTCGACCCATTTGTTGCTAAAGAAGCAATTGAAAAGGATGGTGTAAAAGTTGTCGATACCATTGAAGAGCTTTATAGCAAGTGCGACTATGTTTCATTACATATCCCAGCAAACGATAAAACAAAAAAATCAATTGGTTACGATATCCTTACCAAGATGCCAAAGGGTGCTGCATTAATCAATACTGCCCGTAAAGAGGTTATTGATGAGGCTGGACTAGTTAAAGCATTTACCGAGAGAGCAGACCTAAAGTATGCAACCGATATCATGGCTGAAAACCATGCCGAGCTTGTTGAGAAGTTCCCTGGACGTGTATTCGCTACACCAAAGAAAATGGGCGCTGAAACCGCTGAGGCTAACATCAACGCTGGTATAGCATCTGCTCGTCAGATAGTTGGTTTTATCAAAAAAGGTGATAAGACTTTCCAGGTTAACAAGTAGAAATTTATTCCAATGTATATATCTTTGCGTCTTCGTGCTTGCGTTTAATTTTATGCAAAGTCACTGAGACGCAAAGTTTTATTAATTTATTACTAAAAGAAATGGTTAAAATAAAAGCTTTTAAGGGTATTCGCCCACCAAAAGAGTTTGCAAAAGAGGTAGCATCTCGTCCATATGATGTTTTAAATTCGGCTGAAGCTCAAGCAGAGGCTGGTGAAAAATCACTTTTACACATCATTAAACCTGAGATTGATTTCAAGCCTATTATCGATGAGCATACTCAACCTGCTTACGATAAGGCTGTGGAGAATTTCAAGAAATGGCGTGAGAAAGGGTGGCTTGTAAAAGATGCTGAAGAGAAGTACTACATCTATGCCCAAACAATGGAAGGACGCACTCAGTATGGTCTTGTTGCTGCTTGTCATTTCGAGGATTATATGGAAGGCAAAATCAAGAAGCACGAGCTTACCCGTCCAGATAAAGAGGAAGATAGAATGATTCACGTTCGCATCCAGAATGCTAACGTTGAGCCTGTATTTTTTGCATATCCTGCTCAAAAGGAGATGGATCAAATCGTTGAGAACGTGGTTAAGAACAATAAGCCAGTTTACGATTTTGTTGCTGAAGATGGATTTGGTCACCATTTCTGGGTAATCGAGGATTCAAGCGTTAACAAGCGCATTACCGAGATTTTTGCTACTATTCCTGCACTTTACGTTGCCGATGGTCATCACCGTACAGCAGCAGCTGCAAGGGTAGGTCAGGAGAAGAAGGCTGCAAATTCAAATCACACTGGTAATGAGGAGTACAACTACTTCTTAGCAGTTATTTTTCCCGATAATCAGCTTAGAATCATCGATTATAACCGTGTAGTTAAAGATCTTAATGGCTTAACTCCTGCTCAGCTAATTGAGAAGTTAAGCGTTAACTTCGATGTTAAGGAGATGGGAAAAGAGATTTTCACTCCAGCAAAACTTCACAATTTCAGTATGTACCTTGAGGGCAAATGGTATTCATTAACCTCTAAGCCTGGTACATATAACGATAACGATCCTATTGGAGTTCTTGATGTTACCATTCTTTCGAATATGGTACTTGAGCCAATCTTTGATATTAAGGATTTGAGAACTTCAAAACGTATCGATTTTGTTGGTGGTATTCGTGGTCTTGGTGAACTTAGCAAACGCGTTGATAGCGGCGAGATGAAGGTTGCTTTTGCACTTTATCCAGTTTCCATGAAACAACTTATTGATATCGCTGATACTGGAAACATCATGCCTCCTAAAACTACTTGGTTCGAGCCAAAACTTCGTAGCGGATTGGTTATTCACGAGTTAATCTAGTATAAAATGAAAGCGCTCTGATGAGCGCTTTTTTTTGTCTTCATCATTTTTCATTATAATTTTGTAGAAAATCATTTTGTATGACCGTTCAATCGAATTTACAGGCTATTAAATCCGAATTGCCATCGCATGTTAAGCTGGTTGCAATATCAAAAACACATCCGGTTGAAATAATTATGGAAGCTTACAATGCAGGGCAAAGAGTTTTTGGCGAGAATAAGGTTCAGGAGATGGTTTCTAAATACGAATTGATGCCCAAAGATATCGAATGGCATTTGGTTGGACATCTTCAAACAAACAAGGTAAAGTATATTGCTTCTTTTGTGAGTTTGATTCACTCGGTTGATAGCCTAAAACTTTTGAGTGTAATTAATAAGGAGGCCGAGAAGCAGGGTCGGGTTATCGATTGCCTTCTTCAAATGTATAT
>JBPXJX010000622.1:0-4176 GCA_051715525.1 Bacteroidales bacterium | reverse complement strand
TTTCGTATTCGCAAGAATTTACCGACAAGCAAAAAGCGGTTGTTTACAACGAGGCAATAAAAACACTTCAGAGCTACCAGCAGTTAACCAACAAGATGGCCGATCAGGTGGTTGATTTAACCGAGTTCAATAAAACTAGTCAGCAACTAATTGACCTTTTCGTTAGCAGAAAATCAATAGTTTATAACGACCTTGACCCAGCTCATAAGTTGAGCGAGGCCTATGAGTTGGAAACCTATGTAACAAACATGATGCTTTGGTATCCCGATGGGATGAAAATTAATCTTGATTTTGATAATCTCCGCGCTGGCAATATCATCTCTCATGGAAATGATATTTACACCGTAGATATCATGACATCTAAAAAAATCGATGGAAACTACCTCAACCAGCAGAAAAATACGCTAACCGAACAGCTGCTTTACAGAATAGCATTCTTTCAGAAAAATGGAACATTCGAAAGCTACAGAATAGCTGGCGTTCGCAGTAGTAAGGCAACTGCTGTAACCGACGATTCTCATCTTCTTGCAGAGGTAAAAAGCATTAGCTTTTCGGAAAAAGATATCCAGCTGATAAACGACCAAACCAAGTCGTTGCTAAACGATTATATCAACTTTCTACGTTTGCTAACCGATCCAAAGGAGACAAATGAGGATAAAGCCTACTACGGGATATCTTTCCTAGGACTTTTCAAGGATTCAACAATTAGCGTAGCCAACGATATTGAACCCGATCCTCAAAACAGATGGGTACCCGTAAAGGATTATCAGAAAAACGTGGTTAAGGATTATCCCGAAGGTATCCGAAACCTGGGGATGAATATCGACTCGGTTCAGTACGGGAAAGTTATACCAGAAGGGAACGAGAAGTATTATATCAACGGGTATATCGATAAGTTTTTCTCAGGAAAATTTCAATCAAAAACGGTTTTTCGCGATAACTCGAAGTACGATTTCAAGGTATCGTTCGAGCGTAACGGGAACACCTTTGTAAACTTTAAATTGGCAAGCATCGATAAGTTCGGGGTAAACCTTTACAGCCAGAATGCCAATAATGCTGTTCAGGAGCTACCTAATAAGCCTATAACAACTATCAAACGTAGTGGTTTATACTTCGGATTAGCATTTGGTGGAGGGCTAACCAACTTTAAAGACCCCAATCTATCTAGCAACTCAATCCTTAACTGGTCGCAAAAAGGGAAAGCATCCATTAATATTGAGGCAACCGCGACCTGGTACGTAATTAAAAAGTTAGGCATATCTTTGGGATTAGGCTACTCTCGCTCATCAGCAAACGTAAATCTGAACGGAACATTCCGTAACACCAACTATTCAACAGATATCAATGATGAGCTCTATTTGAAAAACGTAACAGCATCGTACGATTCGTTGATGACCTTCAACTACATTTCAATACCCATCTCGATTATATATCATAGTAATAGTAACCCTGAAAAATGGGGAATTTATGCCGAAACAGGTATTGTGACATTTATCAACCTAAATTCTAGTTTCCATACCACAGGGAATTTTGCAACATCGGGCTATTACGAGCAGCATTCAGGATCAATTGTTACAAATCCTGATTATGGTTTTATTAATCGCCAAAGCATTGATAGTAAAGGGAAAGGGAATGCAGCAAACTTCAACTTTGCCATTAGGGCATCTATCGGTGTAAGCTATCCTATAAATTACTTTACAACCGTTTATGCAGGTCCTGAGTTGGTCTATAGTTTAGGTAATGCATCCAGCGCCAAGAATTTCACAGATGCTTTTGGTAATACATCATCGGCAAAAAAAGTTGGATTATCGAAATATGGTATTAAGTTTGGGATTAGCTATAAATTCTAGTATATGATTATTAAAGGTATGAAGATGAGGTATTTATTAGCATTATCATTGGTTGGATTATTCCTTACAGCAAATGCGCAAGAGCCAACCAAAACAGCAATAAGCAGTAAAGAGGCAAAAATTGTTGATGAGATCAACCTTTCCGATGCAGATATAGATGTTTTTAAAGAACAAACCAAACAGAAAGTTGATGAGTTTCAACAGCATATTGTTACCATTGGCAGCAAAGATCAACCTGCCGAAAAGCGCAATATGGCTGAAAAGGAAGCGCTAAAACTATTCTTCAAAGGCGCGGAGATGCAAACATCGGTAATTGCATCTGATGGCCAGGTAACCATCCAATCTAGACCTATGGAAAAATACCTTGCCAGGTTAAAATCATTGCCATTTACTGCTGTCGTAATCAAATTCTATGATCTTGTATATATATCAAGTTTTACCAAAGGTCCCGATGGTCGCTACTACTCTTCTGCCACAGTTATCCAAGAATTCACAGGTTTTACAGGCGATAATATCGTTTATAAGGATGTTACCAAAAAGGAGATTGAAATAGTGATTGACCTCGTGGAAGATAAGTTCTTTAACGAAAAAAAATGGAAAGTATTCCTTGGTAACATCAAAGCCACTGAAACAAAGAAAGTTTAACAGATGAAATTTGCCCAACTCCAATATATCCTTTTGCTGCTTATTGCTTTCAACAACAGCTTATTTGGGCAGCAAAAGGATATTCTAAGCAATACGCTAATTACTCCAAAAGAGTATTACCTTCAAGTAAAGCAGTTCGGCGAATTCATCGACAGGTTCAACTACAAAAGCGATTGGAAAGGGAATTTAATAACTGACGAGTTTAAAAAAGTTGTCCCCAGAAAAAACTACATTCTTTTTTTAGTTAACAACGAAGACTCGAGGTTAATCAATCCAAAAGATTCATCATATAGGGCATTGTGCAGCGATTTCATTGCCTTTATCGATGATGCAAAAAATCCTCAAAATATCAATCTGTATAGCGGCCAAGTAAAGGCTTTCGTTGACGCCCAGATTTTGTATAAAGGGGTAACAAAGCATGCAAAACTAGAACTAATCCCTGAAGTACTTCCAGATCGTTCGGCAAAGTGGGTAGTCAATAGCGTCGAAACCGACTGCTTTGCGATGAACGCCGACAGTCTTCTTAAGCATTTTATCTCACCCAATAGCCATGAGACGAGCTTTATCAATATAAAAAAACTCAATAGCATTTCTGACCCAACCTATCTCCTATCAAAATCAACAGCATCAACGCGGCTTTTTATGAATGAGATAGAAAATAAACACATCACAATAAATGACACCGAAAAGATAACTTTTCGCATCTCATTTACTGGATGGGAGATTGTTGTTGAAGAGTTTGTAAGATCTACAAACAACTCAGGCTGGCTTATCAGCGATATTAAAAAGTTATAGTCTACCTATACCCCACCGTTGCATACCCAACCCAATGACGAGTTGTAGCAATTGCTGTCTTTCCCATTCGCAAATCATCAACAGGTAATGCTTTATGGTCGATGCTTGTGGAATAGCCAATAAAAATCCCATTTAAGGGTTCTCCTTTAACCTCCTCGTTAAGATTCATTGCAGTCATTAAGCCTAGCGGAACGCTATATCTACCACACCAAGTCCATTTATACTCCTTATAATTATTGGGCTGAACGGTATTATTAATGAATAATTTTATTTTATCGCCATTAACATCGCCAACCAAGCAGCTGTCTATTATTCCGTGCTCATGTGTAATTGCTTTATTGTAGCCAATGCTATCGACACCATATGGAGCCATATTCTTGCCTCCCCAATCCGCATCGCCATAGTGAACCGCATCGGTGGTGATAAGCAATGCAATGTCTTTACCCCACTCCAAATGATGCTTGTTCATTGATTTTGCAATGGCTGATGATAAAACCGCTGATATCTCGCTCATCCTTTCGGTATTCATAAATGGAACAAGAATAGATATTATCTCAACATCACGATTAAAGTACTGAACAAAAGGTAGCATGCTCTCAACCGAATGCTCTACCTTTTGAAGACTATCATTTATCTGAAACAAATCTTTTGGAATGGATGCTATTAATTCTTTGCGAATTGAAGAAACTTTGATATCCTTATAGGGTCCATGCCAGTGCGAATAGGTATCAAAAACTATTTGATCGGAAACATTCAACTGACGAGCCTTGTGGGCAACGCCAAAGATAATAACTGTTTTTGCCTTAATATTTTTAAGTAAAGCTTTATAATGCCAACTTGCGTAACTGTAATCGTCGTGTGGGCAAATGGCAACACGCCAAGCGAT
>JBPXJX010000621.1:0-1449 GCA_051715525.1 Bacteroidales bacterium | reverse complement strand
TTAGACGAAAGGAAACCCTTTAGTTTTCAGATGTTTCAAAGCTATATCAGTAAAATAAGTGCAGAGAGTTTGACTAAGCTGCTGGTTGAAATCAATAAAATTGCCATCGAACAAGGTTACGAAGATCTTTTAAGTTTACGTCAGGATAGCACTGTAGTAGAAACCAACATCCATTATCCCACCAACAATTCACTTGTTTGGGACTGCATCAAAACAAGCACCAACCTGCTTTCATCTCTCAAAAAAGAAATCTCTCAGATTGAATATCGAGATTACACCAAGACGGCAAAGACAACCTACTACAAGATCAATGTTACCAAAACAAAGGATAAGCGCATTGATTTATTCAACAAGCAATTGATTACATTCACAAAAGCGATCAATCAAACATCGAACATCATAAAAAAAAAGCAAAAATGCTCCTTGAAAACGGAGGCTATCTATCTTAAACTTACTCAACTTCAAACTCTTATGGAACAAGTATATGACATGACTTATTCAAGGGAAATACTAGGAGAGATAGTTGAAAATGATCAAAAGTTGTTTTCCATTTATGAGTTACATACCAACATCATTGTAAAAGGCAGCAGGGAAGTTAAGTTTGGACACAAGGTCAACTTTGCCACAGGCAAAAGCAACCTTATACTTGACTGCGAGACAGTTGTGGGTAACCCTAGTGACTCGACCTTGTTTCAACCAACCATTGACAGGATTTTGACAAATTACAAGATTATCCCTCGCGATAGTGTGACCGATGGAGGCTATGCAAGCAATGCCAATTCGCAATATGCTAGAGATAAGGGAGTTGTAAATGTTCTGTTCAACAAAATTGTAGGAAGCTTAAAAAATATTGTCAGCAGCAAAAACATGGAAACACGGCTAAAGAAATGGCGCAGTGGCATGGAAGCGGTCATCTCCAACATTAAACGTGGGTTTAATCTGCGACGTTGTGAATGGAGAGGATGGGAACACTTCCAGGCAAAAGTGCTGTGGAGTTCGATTGCTTACAATTTCAGGGTACTCACAAGGATTTCTCTGGAGTTGATGGCAATTTAGAAAATCTTGAAAAAATGGTAATAAATTATATATCAATGGAATACGTGTTTTTACTTTGAATTAAATTAGCAAAAAAATGATAGAATTATCACATAGAAAACTTTTTAACATGCTTTTCGGGCTGCATGACCATCTCGTTTATACGCTTTAACCCTGGAAACACGTGATTTATCAACCCTCAACTAAAAAATGAGGACTTTAAAGACAGACACTATTTAAACAAAGTTTATAGAGCAGAATATGATGGAACCTGTTCTGGAGAATTTATAATTCTTCAATGTAAAGAAAAATTTAATCCTGATTTACTGAAGTACATTTTGCATTCAAAGGAATTTGTAAGTTTTGCTAATCATAAAACTTCAGGTGATAGACCAAGAATTTCATATGAAGATC
>JBPXJX010000620.1:0-1667 GCA_051715525.1 Bacteroidales bacterium | reverse complement strand
ATGCGCATTCCAAAGGTTGTCCGTTTTGCAATCGAGAACTTACTAATTCCAAAAGGACTAAGAAAGTCTTTTGGAATGCCTATTCTCTTTCCTAAACTTTTTTCAATCTTATAACTGTTATCCTGAAATTTTGATGATATTATAAAGTACTTTTCATAACTTGTTCGAAATTAAAAAAACTGACAATAGATTATGAGAACGAAAACCATTTTAACTTTTTTTGCACTACTCATTTCATTCAATTTATTTTCTCATGAAGTTGATACAATACGGATGTCTAAAGGAAATCTTTTAATTCACTTCCTAGGACATGGAACGCTGATGCTTGAATATAATGGGAAAATCATCCATATTGACCCATACTCTAAAGTGGCAGATTACACAAAACTACCGAAAGCAGATCTAATTCTAATAACCCATGAACATAAAGATCATCTTGATTCAACCGCTTTAGCAAATTGTTACAAATCTAACACTGACATATACTGGACATTAGAATGTAATAAGAGCAGTAAATTCAAGTCACAAAATGTAAAAATCCTTGTCAATGGAGATAGAATTATCTGGAAAGGAATTCTAATTGACGCTGTTCCTGCATATAATATAACCAACAAGAGAGCAAATGGTACGCCATACCACCCAATGGGCGAAGGAAATGGCTACATTCTTTCTTTTGGAGGTAAAAGAATTTACGTTGCTGGTGATACAGAAAATATACCTGAAATGCTAAGGTTTAGACCTATTGATATTGCGTTTTTACCAATGAACTTACCATATACAATGACTCCTGAAATGGCCAAAGAGGCTGCATTAATGATTGGCCCTAAAATTCTTTATCCTTACCATTTTGGAAAAACTGATACTTCTGCTTTAGTTAATCTGTTGAAGGATACTCCAAGCATTGATGTAAGAATCAGAAAAATGGAATAATCAAATATCTAACAAAAACCTAACCTTATGAAAGCATTAAAGATGGTACTTTATGTTGTGGTAGGGATAATCACAGCGTTACTGGTTTTCGCCATTTTCCTTCCCGATAAGAAGGTGTTTACCAATTCTATTGTTATTAACTCTTACCCCCGACCAATTTATGGCATGGTTAATAGTGTGAAGAATTGGGAAAAATGGTCGCCCTTTCAGGAAGCAGACACTGCTATGGTAAACAATTACTCAGGTCCTGATTTTGGAGTAGGAGCAGCAAATAGCTGGAAGAGTGAAAAGAATGGTATTGGTTCTATCAAGATAATCGAAAGTGTTTTCGAAAAAAAGGTTGTTTACGACCTAAGCATGATGGAAGGCTCAAGCGATTCAACGCTATTTATACTTGATCGCGTTCCCGAGGGGACAAAAGTAACTTGGGAAACCAGAATTGCCAAAGCAGGCTATCCCATTGGCCGATTAATGTGGGTGGCCTTTGGAGGAATGATGCATAATACGTTCGACAAAGGGCTTCAAAACCTAAAAAAAGTTGTTGAAAGCCTACCTCCTGTTTGCAAATCAGGAGATGTAGTGGAATCAAATGAACCTGAGAAAATCTATTTGACAATTACAGATACTCTTACAACCGAAAACATTGCTCAATTCTTTGGTTCAGCATATGGAAAAATTGGTGCTTTAATGAAAACCAATAAAGGTGTTAAAATGATAGGTGCTCCAGCTGCGTTTTA
>JBPXJX010000619.1:0-3004 GCA_051715525.1 Bacteroidales bacterium | reverse complement strand
TTGGTCGGATTGAGTCAAAATCAACTTTATCCATTAAATCGGTTAGGGTTAAGGGCGATGATAAATTAGAAGCGTTAATGCTTTTACTTGGACAAATCAAATCGCAAGCTACGCTTGTTTTTTGCAACCATCGCGATGCTGTGAATAGAATTTCGGAGCAATTGTCAAATTATAAGATTGATCATGGCGCCTACCATGGAGCAATGGAACAAATTGATAGGGAGCGAACGCTGATTAAATTTCGAAATGGAAGTATTAACATATTAATTACAACCGATTTAGCCGCTCGCGGCTTGGATATCCCTGAAATCGAGACTGTAATTCATTACCAGTTACCTGCTACCGAAGATGTGATGATACATCGAAACGGTCGTACCGCCCGTATGCATGCCGATGGGACAGTCTATTTTTTATTAGATGTTGATGATTATTTACCTCCTTTTGTTGATGGAACTCCAGAAGAGGAAGAACTTCCACAGAAATTGACTTTACCTAAGCCATGCGAATGGAAAACCTTGTATATAGGAGCAGGGAAAAAGGATAAAATCAACAAAATGGATATTGTTGGAATGCTAATGCAAAAAGGTCAATTACAAAAGGATGAGCTTGGAAAGATAGAGGTGCTCGATAATACGGCTTATGTGGCTATAAAAAGGGATGTTTTTAATAGGACTTTAAAGCTAGTTCAAAACGAAAAGATCAAGAACAAAAGGGTTAAAATAGATATTTCGATGTAGTAAGCATCTACCTTTAGAAACGAAAAGAGTTCCAACGTTTAGTCGGAACTCTTTGTTTTTTTAATGAGTTTTGAGTCTATTTTGAATACTGCTCAATTACGTTAACAATGCTTTGTTGGCAAACTTTACAGAATACCTGATGCCTTGTGTACATAATACAATCGAGCTGTGAACGGTACATCCCTTTTGCGTTGTAATTAGCACCCTCAAAAGCACCAACTTTATCTTTGTACTGTTCTGCAGCAAAGAACTCGTTCTCCTTGTTCATTTGACGGGTAAATAGTTCCTCCATAATGTTTTCGGGAACATGGGCTGCTCTTAGGCTGTCGCGCTCTTTTTGGATGTTATAGCCATGCTTGTCAAATTCGGCTTTGTTCCATGGAGTTGGAATTGGAGTTCCCTCTTCAACTAAATCTTTCCATTTTAGGTTGTTCTTGTCGAAAAGCGCTGTAACATTGGTTTCCCAAGGTTCAACGGTAATCTTTGGAATTTCATATGATACTGCTGAAGTATAATATTCATCAGCAAGTGCTGCCATATGATGCCCCATTTCGTGAACCATTATATAATTGGCAAACTTATTATCAGCAGAAACGGTTGTGTAGAGGTTATAAATACCACCACCTCCGTAAGTGCGTTCGTTAATTAGAATTACCATAAACTCATAAGGAACTGCCGATGCAACATCTCTAACGGTTTTATTATCATAGGTTAAAGCGTAACGCTCCGAGTCAAATGCGCTATAGCTTACCAATAGTTTTGAATGTTTAAATACTCCGTGATGAGGTTTGTTAACACCCGATTGCTCCGAAGGGCTTTCAACGGCACGAATATTAATATTTTTGCTTTGCGATTTGAATGGTTCAGCATCCATAAGAGCACCTGCTAAACGTTTAGCATCATTACGAAATTTATCCATTTCTTTAGCCGAATAGCCATCGCCAAGGATTACGATATCTAACTTTTCTTGTGCAGGACCATTTACTAAAACCTCATCTACCTTTTCGCTATGGATAATATCCGAAGGATTTACCTGACGGTATGAAGGATCGAGGTCGGTTGTCCAAATGGTTTGAAACTTGTTTTGAGCATCCCTTTTCTTCATGATAATCGTGATAGGCTTTTTAGGCCAAGGGAAGCGAAGCGATTCATGGAATGTGCCCCACCTTTCGCTGGCCTCAGGAATTGTTTGCCATTCGCCAAATACGCTGGCAAAACCTCTTGAGAAGAGTAATACCTTTGTCTCTTTGTCAATAATTTCAAAGAAATAAGGACCTAGTTCAAGTTTATCGATTAAAACTTTTTTACTTCCTCCCCAAGCACCATCGGATAATACCTTATCGAGGGCAAATTTTTCTTCGGTGACATTACCGGTATGAAAGTAATCGTAGCGCATCGTTTTTTCAACGAAGTAGGTATTGAAATCAACATCACCTTTGTTTATGACAGAAATGGACGAATCCTTTTTTACATCAGCATTGGCCGGTTGTTTCATATTAGGCTTACAGGACAAAAATAGAAGCCCAATCGAAATCAAAGCAAGATATTTTTTCATAAATAGGTCTAGATTTAGGTTGAATTGTGTGGTTTTGTACATCAAAAGTAGAAACTTTTAATGTACAATCTAAACTGCTCTATTAATATATTTCGAAAAATCGAGCGGCTTTGGTGTATACTCACTTTCGATTAATGGTGAGCTAATTAAAAAGTCTGCAGTGGAACGATTAGTTGCTGTTGGAATATTGTATACAGATGCCAATCTTAGCAACGCTTTTACATCAACATCATGGGGTTGTGCTTGCATTGGATCCCAAAAGAAAATTAGTATATCAATATCGCCTTCGGCGATTTTTGCTCCAAGTTGCTGGTCGCCACCAAGTGGGCCTGATTTTAACTTTAGTATTTGCAAATGATCGTGTAAACCCTCACCAAACTTTCGCGTTAACGCTTCCTCAACCAATCTTCCTGTTGTGCCAGTACACATTAGTTTATGCTTAATCAGCTTTTCCCAGTTCCATTCAACCCATTCAATCATATCGCTTTTGCGATTATCGTGTGCAACAAGCGCGATGGTTTTAATTTTCGATTTCTTCATTTCTTTTTTAGCAAAAATAGTTTATTGGTTATTGTGCAATGATACATTATTCTTAGGAAATTGTGAACTTGGTTGATAGAAATATCAGATAAATGTTGTTAAATTAATGCAATCAAATTTACTAAATTGACCCAAAATCTTTTAACCAACTTAAAACTTCCATGAAAAAAGT
>JBPXJX010000618.1:0-6216 GCA_051715525.1 Bacteroidales bacterium | reverse complement strand
GGAGTTGATACGAAATCTATCTATCGATTCACCTTTTGATGAACTCGCAACGTGATGTAATTTACACTCGTCGTCGCCATGCTTTATTTGGTGAACGTATCGATGTTGATGTTGCTAACCTAATTTACGATGTTTGTCAGGCTGTTGTAAACGATACACAAGGTAATGTTCCTTTCGATGATTTCAACATGGAGTTGATACGAAATCTATCTATCGATTCACCTGTTGATGAGCATGAGTACATGCAAATTAAACCTGAAGATTTAACAGAAAAGATTTATAAAGCAGCACTAGACTCATATCAACGTAAAGTTGCAATCATTGCAAATCAGGCTTACCCAGTAATTAAAGATGTTTACGAGAAACAGTCGGCTTTATACGAGAATATTGTTGTTCCCATCTCCGATGGACAAAAGGTTTATCAAATCATTACAAACCTTAAGAAATCATACGAAACAGGTGGTAAGGATTTAATTCGTTCGTTCAACAAGTCTATCAACCTTATGATAGTTGATGAGTACTGGAAAGAGCACTTACGCGAAATGGATGAATTAAAACAAAGTGTTCAGAACGCTACTTATGAGCAAAAAGATCCTTTGTTAATCTACAAATTCGAGGCTTATGAACTATTCAAAACCATGCTCGATAAGATGAACCGCGAAGTTGCTTCGATTCTTGTTAAAGCGTTCATTCCAATTCGCGATTCTAATCAAGTTCAAGAAGCTAGGCAGCAACGCAAATTGGATATGAGCCGTTACGAAACAAGTCGTACCGATGCATTACAGGCTGGCGCTAATACCCAAGAACGCAGACATGAGCCCATTAGGGTAGAGAAGAAGGTTGGACGAAACGATCCTTGTCCTTGTGGAAGCGGTAAGAAATACAAATCTTGCCACGGTAAGAATGAAGCAGGTATTTAATTGTAATATCAAGAAACATAATGTCTACAGAACTTTTTCTTCAAATTGAAGCAAAAAAAGCAGTTGAGAAACTATATGGGGTCATTTCTGATGATTCTCAAATTCAAATACAAAAAACACGTAAGGAATTCGAAGGCGACTACACTTTGGTCGCCTTTCCTTTGTTAAAGATGTCGAAGAAAAACCCTGAGGTAACTTCGAATGAGATTGGACAATTCCTTACCGAAAACAATAAGTTAATAGCGAAGTATAATGTTATAAAAGGTTTCCTAAACCTTTCGCTTTCCAATGAGTATTGGGCTAACATGCTGAATGACATTGCGTCAGACCTTGAATATGGCTATAAGCCCTCGGATTCAGCAAGCAGATCGGTTATGGTAGAGTTTTCATCGCCAAATACCAATAAGCCATTACACCTCGGTCATATACGAAACAACCTTTTAGGATTTTCAATCTCGCGTATTCTCGAAAAAAATGGTAATAATGTTAAGCGAGTAAACCTTGTAAATGATAGGGGAATCCATATTTGCAAATCGATGATTGCTTGGCAGAAGTTTGGCAATGGCGAAACACCTGCATCATCGGGAAAGAAAGGTGATCATCTGGTTGGCGATTATTATGTTCGTTTCGATAAGGAGTACAAGGCTCAAATTGAGGAACTAAAATCTTCAGGCCAAACCGATGATGAAGCAAAAGTTAATGCTACATTGATGCTCGAAACTCAAGAGATGCTTCGTAAGTGGGAGGCTAAAGATCCTGAGGTTTATAGTCTCTGGGAGAAGATGAATGGCTGGGTTTATGAAGGTTTTGCAAAAACCTACAATGCGCTTGGAATAAACTTCGATAAAACTTATTACGAATCACAGACATATTTGCTTGGCAAAGCAATTGTTCAGGAAGGGCTTGAGAAGGGTGTCTTTACTCGTCGACTCGATGGTTCGATTTGGGTTGATTTAACTGCAGATGGTTTGGATGAGAAGCTACTCATCCGTTCCGATGGAACATCGGTTTATATCACACAGGATATTGGAACAGCAATTCAGCGATTTGATGAGCATCACCTCGATGAGCATATCTATGTTGTTGGTAACGAGCAGGAATATCACTTTAAGGTTTTAAAATTAATTCTATCTAAACTAGGGTATAAGTGGAGTGATCACTTATTCCATCTATCTTATGGAATGGTTGAATTGCCCGAGGGCAAAATGAAATCGCGCGAAGGAACAGTTGTCGATGCCGACGATTTGGTGGAGGAGATGGTTGGAACAGCTCACGAAATGTCAAAAGAACTTGGAAAACTCGATGGGTTAAGCGAAACTGAGGTTGCATCAATCTGCAATACAGTCGGGCTAGGTGCGCTTAAGTACTTCATTTTAAAGGTTGATCCTAAGAAAAACATGACCTTCAACCCTCGCGAATCAATTGATTTTAATGGAAATACTGGCCCATTCATTCAATACACGCATGCACGTATTCGTTCAGTGCTTCGTAAGGCTCAAGAAATGGGGTTAGATGTATCAAAATTAATATCAAGCCAAAGCATTACTGCTAATAAGGAAATAGAACTTATCAAATTAATTAGCGATTTCCCTGCAATAGTTGAGCAGGCCGGTAAAGAGTTAAGCCCATCACTAATTGCTAATTATGCTTATGATTTAACTAAAGAGTACAATCAGTTTTACCATGATCATCAAATCTTAAAAGAGGAGAATACGGATGCGCGTGCGTTAAGATTAGTTATTTCAAAAATGGTTAGCGATACAATTCGTCGTAGTATGTGGTTGCTTGGCATTGATGTTCCTGAAAAAATGTAAGATTAGATGACTGCCGACACCTACCTGCCGGTAGGCAGGGTATTTAGTTGATAGTTGAGAAGGTAAAAAATAATCATCAGCTGAAACGTTTAATTTAGCATTTGAAAAGGCAGTCAATTTTGTTAATATTGCAAACTGAAAAATTTTAAGTTGAGTGGTTATGATTTTGTTAACTGTCAACGAACAACGAACAACTATTTTTTCAAGATATGTTTGAGAATTTATCCGAGAAACTCGAGAGATCCTTTAAATTACTTAAGGGCGAGGGAAGAATAAGCGAGATTAACGTTGCCGAAACTTTAAAAGAGGTGCGTAAAGCACTGCTCGATGCCGACGTAAACTATAAAATTGCCAAAACTTTTACCGATGAGGTTAAGAAAAAGGCGCTAGGACAAAACGTTCTTAACTCCATTAAGCCGGGTCAGCTGATGATTAAGATTGTCCACGATGAGCTTGCCGAGCTCATGGGTGGAAAGGCTACCGATATCAACCTTGGTGGTAGTCCAACAGTTATCTTAATTGCCGGTTTGCAGGGTTCGGGTAAAACAACATTTTCGGGTAAACTTGCCAACTACATAAAGACTAAAAAGGGAAAAGCACCTTTGCTTGTTGCTGGCGACGTTTATCGTCCTGCGGCTATTGAGCAGCTAAAAGTGCTTGGAACCCAGCTTGGTGTACCCGTTTTTTCTGTTGAAGGCAGTACTGATCCAGTATCAATTGCTAAGGAAGCCGTAAAAAAGGCAAAAACATCAGGAATAGATGTTGTAATCATCGATACCGCTGGTCGTTTAGCTGTTGATGAGGAGATGATGAAGGAGGTTGCTGCTATTAAAAAAGCGGTTGAACCTCAGGAAATCCTTTTCGTAGTTGACTCAATGACTGGTCAGGATGCTGTTAACACAGCAAAGGAGTTCAACGATAGGCTTAATTTCAACGGTGTTGTACTTACCAAGTTAGATGGTGATACCCGTGGTGGTGCCGCTTTATCGATTCGCTCGGTAGTCGACAAACCCATTAAGTTTGTTAGTACTGGTGAGAAGATGGAGGCTTTGGATGTTTTCCATCCCGAACGTATGGCCGACCGTATCCTTGGTATGGGTGATATCGTTTCTCTTGTTGAACGTGCACAAGAGCAGTATGATACTGAGCAGGCAAGGGAATTACACAAGAAGATTGCTAAGGATAAATTCAATTATAACGATTTCCTTGATCAGATTGGCCAAATAAAGAAAATGGGTAACCTTAAGGATCTTGCAGGGATGATTCCCGGTATGGGCAAGGCCATGAAGGATATCGATATTGATGATAACGCGTTTAAAAATATTGAGGCAATTATTCATTCAATGACCCCATTGGAGCGCGAAGATCCTTCAGTAATGAACGGTAACCGTCGTAAGCGTATTGCCGATGGTAGTGGGACATCAATTCAAGAGGTGAACAGGCTTATCAAACAGTTTGATGATATGCGCAAGATGATGAAGATGGTATCGAGTGGTGGTGGAAAGAATTTAGCAAGGATGATGGCGAATATGCCAAGGAGATAGTGACGAGTTGCGAGTTACAAGTTACGTGGGTTTGCATTATTTGAAATTAAACAAACTTCAACCATATGATATTATTAGACGGTAAGGTAATTTCTGAACAGGTAAAGGCTGAGATTGCTCAAGAGGTTGAGAACATCAAAAAACAAGGTGGCAAAGTGCCTCACCTTGCAGCCATACTTGTAGGACATGATGGTGGAAGCGAAACCTATGTTGCAAATAAAGAGAAAACGAGCTTGCAGGTAGGTTTTAACTCAACTGTACTTCGCTTTGAGGATACAATTTCAGAAGAAGAACTCCTTTCCGAAATAGAAAAATTGAATAACAACTCAGATATTGACGGTTTCATTGTTCAGATGCCTTTGCCAAAGCATATATCAGAGCAAAATGTTACCGAAGCAATTGATCCTAAGAAAGATGTTGATGGTTTTCATCCACTTAATGTTGGTAGAATGACCATTGGAATGCCGGCTTACATTTCGGCAACACCCGATGGGATTATTGAACTTCTACGAAGATACAAAATCGAAACATCGGGAAAGCATTGCGTAGTTTTGGGAAGAAGTAACATTGTTGGTCGCCCAATATCAAATCTTTTATCACTCAAGGGTTATCCGGGCGATTGTACGGTAACAGTTTGTCATAGCCGCACTAAAAATATTGCTGAAATAACTCGTACTGCCGATATCCTTGTTGTTGCTTTAGGTCAGGCAGAATACGTTACTGCCGATATGGTTAAAGAAGGAGCAGTGGTAATTGATGTTGGCATTAATCGAGTTAAATCTGATACAACAAAAAGCGGTTGGAAGCTCCTTGGCGATGTTAAATTCGATGAAGTAGCCCCAAAATGCAGTTACATTACTCCAGTTCCAGGAGGGGTAGGGCTTTTGACAATTATTTCGTTACTTAGAAATACACTAAAAGCCGCAAAGAGAGAAATATACGGGTAACACATTGGAAATGAGTAATTACTTAAAGTAGTTATCAAAAAAAATGGAGTTTATTTTGAACCGTTTAAGCTAATAACCCTTACAAATGTGAGGGTTATTACATATTTATATGTTGGTGTTTCATTTTCTCTTTTTCATAATAATGTGGAATGATCATTAAGAGTAATGATTTTTTTGCATCTCATTTTATGCTTTATTCCTATGATTTAAATTAATTTGTTTATTATTTTATTTTTCTGGTTAAACATATCAATAGCAATTTGTGTTTTAAATAGAAAAATAGAATTATGTCAACAGGAATAGAATTTTGGATCTTCTTTAACCTCTTTGTGCTACTGATGTTAGCGCTCGACCTTGGGGTTTTTCATCGAAAATCACATACAGTTTCCATAAAGGAGGCTATTAGCTGGACTTTTGTATGGATTGCGCTCGCTCTAATTTTTAATGTGATTATCTACTACTGGAGAGGGCAGCAGCAAGCGCTGGAATTCTTTACGGGGTATCTAGTCGAAAAGGCTTTAAGCATCGATAATATCTTCGTATTCATAATGGTTTTTTCCTATTTTCAGATACCGTCCAAATATCAGCATAAAGTACTTTTCTGGGGTATAATAGGAGCATTGGTAATGCGTGCAATATTCATTTTTGCTGGAGTTGCTCTTATCGAGAAGTTTCATTTTACCATTTATATTTTTGGTTTGGCTCTGGTTTATACTGGCTACAAAATGTTTAGCCATAGCGATGTTAAAATCGAGCCTGATAAAAATCCAATAATAAGGTTATTTAAGAAGATAATGCCTGTAACTCATGACTTACATGATGATAAATTCTTTGTAAACATCGACCATAAGCGATTTGCTACACCTTTGTTTCTGGTTCTAATACTAATCGAAACAACCGACCTCATTTTTGCCGTGGATAGTATTCCTGCAATCCTTGCAATTACTCAGGACCAGTTTATTGTCTACACATCCAACATTTTTGCCATTAA
>JBPXJX010000617.1:0-18258 GCA_051715525.1 Bacteroidales bacterium | reverse complement strand
TACAATAAACCTATCAATACCAATAACCAAATTGCCATTAGTAGTCAATACCGATGAAACAAAACTTTTACAAGTTGTTGGCAATCTTGTAAATAACGCTATAAAATTTACTAAAGATGGAACCATCGATATTGGGTATACGCTAAAAGACCGTTTAGTTGAGATATTTGTTAAGGATACTGGGATTGGTATCGATCCGGCCAATCATACTCTTATTTTTGAACGATTTAGACAAGTGGACGGAGTCAATACTTCTTCTATTGCGGGTACTGGACTTGGTTTGGCTATCTCAAAATCGCTTGTTGAACTTATGGGAGGAAAAATTTGGGTTGAAAGTACAAAGGGAGAAGGTGCAAAGTTTTTCTTTACAATCCCCATATCAAACTAATTTTGGTTGTTAATATTGAAGGTTTTGATAAATTTACAATGCTAAATTTATCTACCCATGAAAAAAATCCTACCTATTCTGATCCTAATTGCATTAGGATGTAATAATGTAACCAATCCAAACCCCAGCACCGATAAACCCAATTTAGATGGAAAGCATTTAATTCTGATGCATCCAACGGTTGCCAATATCAAAACGTTCAGGAATTTAGTAAATAAAAATATCTTGCCTTTTCCCAAAGATTATAAAGTTATTGGAGTTTACCATTCAAAGGAGGAGTATAACTATACTGCAACTGAGGAGTTCTTGAAGAATGAGAATATTTGTAATTTTATATTATTTAGAATTGATAATCCTATTTTTGATAATGAGCTATTTAAATCGAATCCCTGCACCGATAAATTTAAATTCCTCTTTGAACATTCAAATGGTGCAATCTTTTTTGGGGGACCCGATATTCCTCCCGCTTGCTATGGTGAGCAAAAAAGTACGCTAACTGTAATAACTGATCCATACCGCCATTATATGGAGCTATCATTTCTATACCATTTACTTGGAGGAAATCAGGACACAACCTATGTCCCATTATTACAGCAACGCCCCGACTATCCTATTCTTGGCATTTGTTTAGGGATGCAAACTATCAATGTTGCTGCCGGTGGCACACTTTATCAAGATATTCCTTCGGAATTATATGACCTTACAAAAATTGAAGATATTCTAAAAACACCAAAAAATCAGCAACACCGTAATTATAATGTCGATTATGTTCTAGATAATGATGTAACCTACTACCACTATCACCAAATTGCCATTGAAAAAGGTTCGATGTTATCTAGTTATATATCTACTGATACAATTCATCCGGTAGTTTGGAGCAGCCACCATCAAAGTATTGAGAAATTAGGGCGAGGACTTATTGTTGTTGCTAAATCGATGGATGGTAAAATTGTTGAGGCAATAGCCCATTTAAAATATCCAAACCTTTTGGGAGTGCAGTTTCATCCTGAAAAGAAAGAGCTTTATAACCAAACCGATAAGATAAAGATTATCCCCTTTAAGGCAGGGGAATACTCTTATCTCGATTTATATAATGGCGATAAGGGTGAAAACTTCCAAAGAAAGATTTGGAAAAATTTTGCAGATAATTTAAAGTAGAGTAATTAAACTATTTTTTTCTAAATATTTGAAATAGCTCATCCTCCTTTTTGTCCTGCTTAATTCCATTCACTAAAAGGTTAAGTAGTTTTTCGGCCGTTGTATCATCGAAATTAGATGCTACTGCAAGGCGTTTAAACATTTTAACCTCGTTTGTGAACATTACACCATCGGCTAAAGCCATTGCTACAACATCGTAGAGCTGATGAAATCTATCTTCTAAACTATATGGTGGAGTATATGTTTTAGAATCCTTTTTGTGGATCAACTCATCAATTTCGGGATCAGTTAAACCTAGGCGTTTTCCCATTTTGTGGAGCATATCCATCTCCATTTTATCAATTACTCCATCGGCCTTTGCAACTTGTATCAGATGTAAAAAGTGCTCTTTCCCAGCCTTTCTATCGTGGTGATCGAAATAGTTTATCAATGACATTTTGTATGTTTTAAATTTTTTGAAAAAAATAAAATAAAACCTCAATCAAAGTTAAAAATCTATTACAAAAAAACCCACTAAAAAATTTCTGATTTTCAAAATCTTCATACATTTGCATTGTTATACGATTTACCCCGATGAAAATTACTTACACAAATCGATTTACCCCGATTGCCCTTACCGTCTGCTAAGGGTCTGTGCCTTTTTATTACACTTTTTCCAAGCATTTTTTAACCATTTCACATTTACTAACAATTTAATTTTTGGAGGATTTCCTATGAAAACTATTGTATTCAATTCTATTGTCGTGTTTTATATGCCGACCAATTTGGCTATGCCAATAAACAACTCTAGCAAAAATCATGTTAAACATCGAAAACGAAAACGGTATGAACCATAAAAACTATAATTTCTATTTAAGCAAGATAAAATCTTTTATAAAAGATATTTCCGATGCAATAAAGGGCACCGAAGCAGATTACACTTCAATAAGCCTTCGTAAAGCGCTGATGCTGCTTTCAATCCCAATGGTGCTCGAGATGTCAATGGAATCGGTGTTTACCATTGTTGACATTTACTTCGTATCTAAGCTAGGCTCCGATGCTACCTCAATTGTTGGGTTAACCGAATCGATGCTAACCTTTGTTTATGCCTTTGGCATTGGCTTCGCAATGTCGGCTACAGCTATTGTATCGCGCCGCATAGGAGAGAAAGAGCCTCGAAAAGCTGCAAATGCTGCATATCAAACGTTACTTGTTGCAGGTGTTACAACTCTGTTAATATCATTAGTTGGTGTTCTATTTAGCGACGACCTTTTAAGGCTAATGGGTGCAAGCAGTGATGTTATTGCAAAGCATGGAGGGTATACAAAGCTGATGCTTGGTGGCAACTTCACAATTATGTTCCTTTTTACCCTAAATGGGATATTCCGAGGTGCTGGCGATGCAGCAATAGCATTTAAGGTTTTGTTCTTCTCGAACATCATCAACATAATACTCGACCCATTGCTAATATTCGGGATTGGCCCATTCCCTGAATTAGGAGTTGCCGGTGCCGCTGTTGCTACAAACATTGGACGTGGACTAGGAGTTGCGTTCCAACTCTATACCCTTTTTAATGGTAGCAGCAGAATTAAGCTATATCTAAATGATTTAAGAGTTGATATTGAACAGATTATTGCATTTTTAAAACTCTCGTCATCTGGTATATTTCAATTTCTGATTGGAACTTCGAGCTGGGTTGTAATGGTGCGTATTATCTCAGAGTTCGGAAGCATTGCGGTTGCTGGCTATACCATTGGTATTAGAATAATCATTTTTGCATTACTGCCTTCGGCTGGGTTAAGCAATGCTGCGGCTACACTTGTTGGGCAAAATCTTGGGGCTGGCAAACCTCATCAGGCTGAGAAATCGGTTTGGTCAACTGGGATTGCTAACGCAATTTTTTTAGGAACAATTGGATTAATACTTATTATATTCCCTGAATCGACTATACGTTTGCTTGTTCAGCAAGATGATGTTGTTGCTAAAAGCGTTGAATGCCTTAGAATAATAAGCATTGGCTTTATAGCCTACGGCTTTGGAATGGTACTAGTTCATTCATTCAATGGCGCTGGCGATACGGTAACGCCAATGTTTATAAATATCTTCTGCTTTTGGCTAATTGAAATCCCTTTGGCTTACCTTTTGGCAATTAAGTTTGGGCTCAGGGAAAAGGGCGTTTACTATGCAATTGTAATTGCCGAAACAGCAATGACCTTAACCGCACTTTTCTTCTTTACGCGAGGGAAGTGGAAGTTGAAGAAAGTATAATAAATTTTACAGATAAAGATTGTCGGTTGAAAGCCTAAAACTCCGTGATCTATATGCTCAACATACATTAGATTCACGGAGTTCTTTATTAGTTTATTTATCAAAAAGGAAAACTTCTTCTATAGTTACTTTTAACTCTTTTGCAATATCGTGAGCTAGTTTCAACGACGGATTATATTTGTTCTGCTCAAGGAATACAATTGTTTCCCTTCTAACCCCAACTTTCTTAGCTAAATCTTCTTGGGTAAGATTATATCGAGCTCTAAACTCCTTTATCCTGTTATTCATTGAATTTTCCTTTATAGTTATAATAAACCCAGAAAGTAGCAAATAATAAAGCCATTCCAAGAATCCCAACTCCTATTTGAGTATGATTCTCAAAATTTGATCTTTCAGAGATATACATTAAGAATAACCACCAATACAATGAGGTGTAAAAGGCCATTGAAGAAGCTTTTTGAAGCACTTTCTTTGACAGTTCATCTTCTGTAGCCAAGCCTTCTTTTGCCGCTTTCATTTTTCTAATTGCAATAAACAAAGCAAATCCAACTATTAGCATTAATGCACCATACATCGCAATTTCACCAATACTTATTGCTTTTGTCGTATTGGCAAACCAGAATACAACACTTATAATTACTAGGATTGCAAGTACAATCATTGTAACCTCTTTTTTCATTTTTCTTAATTTTAAGTTATTTATACCTAACATATAGTTATATATTTACAACACAATGTTATATATTTATAACACATAAGTCAAGTTTTATTTATACTTTTTTATAAGAATTTTTAAATTTTAGCTAATTAAGCCAGAAGTAGATAGTATTATCTCCATCTCCTTTTGCAGCTGCTTGGCTTTTTGTCCAGCAACATCTGCAAAGCGCTCGGTGTTATCGGCATAAATAATACCTCGTGAAGAGTTTACTAGTAGACCACACTTTTTATTTAGACCATACTTGGCAACATCCTTAAGGCTACCGCCTTGTTCGCCAACGCCAGGCACTAAAAGAAAATGCTCAGGTGCAACTTTACGAATATCGATAAATAGTTCGGCACGAGTTGCGCCAACTACATACATTATATTATCGGGTGTTCCCCATTTCGACGATTTTTCAATAACTTGTTCAAACAATCTTTTACCTTCATCCTTGCTTTCAATCATTTGAAGGTCAGAATAACTCTCGTTTGAGGTTAAAGCAAGTAGAATTGCCCACTTGTTGTTATAGTCTAAAAAAGGAGAAACCGAATCTTTGCCCATGTAAGGCGATATGGTAATTGAATCGCAATCGAGAGTTTGAAAAAATGTACGGGCGTACATCTTTGCAGTGCTTGTTATATCGCCTCGTTTAGCATCAGCTATTAAAAAAAGTTCGGGGTATTTCTTTCTGATATACTTTAACGTCTTTGCTAAGCTAGTCCAACCAGCAGCACCATGAACCTCATAAAACGCCAAGTTCGGTTTAACTGCTACAACATACTCAGCAGTAGCGTCAATAATGGCTTTATTAAACTCAAAAATGGGATCCTCGCAAGCGAGGATATGATGAGGAATCTTTGATAAATCGGTATCGAGTCCGATGCAAAGAAAACTCTTCTTCTTTTGGATCTGCTCAAAAAGTTGGTCGGAGGTCATGGTTTTGAGTGATTCTAATCTTAATTAAAATTCTTTCAAAATTCAGAGGATTGAACTCAAATCATCAATGGAATATTGGAAAAATGGAATAAAAGTTTTGTAATTCATCATTCCAATAATCCATCATTCCAAATTTAATTTTGAATAATAAATTAATTGCACTTATTACTCTTGGCTTGCAGCCTTTAGCCTTTCGGCATTCTCAGCAAGCTGAAGTTTGTCGATAATTTCCTGAATATCACCATCGATAATTGCCGACAAGTTATACAAGGTCAAGTTAATACGATGATCGGTTACCCTACCTTGCTGATAGTTATAGGTACGAATTTTTGCTGAGCGGTCGCCCGTTGAAACCATGGTTTTACGTTGCAACGAAATTTCATCAATATATTTTTGATATTCAAGATTATACAATCTGGTTCTTAGCTCAGCAAGAGCTTTGTCATAGTTCTTAAGCTGCGATTTCTGATCCTGACACTGAACTACAATACCGCTTGGAATATGGGTTAAGCGAATGGCAGAATAGGTAGTATTAACGCTCTGTCCACCAGGTCCAGAAGCGCAGAAAGTATCTTTACGAATATCTTCAGTTCTTAAATCGATATCAAACTCTTCTGCCTCTGGCAAAACTGCAACAGTAGCCGCTGATGTATGAACGCGACCCTGAGTTTCAGTCTGTGGAACACGTTGAACACGGTGCACTCCCGATTCATATTTCAATATTCCATAAACACCCTTTCCTGTAACGCTCAACACAATCTCCTTATAACCACCAGCAGAACCTTCTGATATGTTCGAAACCTCATATTTCCATCCTTTCGCCTCGATATACTTTGTGTACATTCTATAAAGATCGCCAGCAAAAATGCTTGCCTCATCGCCACCAGTTCCCGCACGAATCTCAAGTACTGCATTTTTACCATCCTGAGGATCGGCTGGAAGAAGTAGAACTTTAATTTCTTCTTCTAAATCAGCCTGTTGCTGAGTAAGTGTTTCAAGTTCCATCTTTGCCATCTCGCGCATCTCTTCATCCTTTTCGTTTGATAGAATTTCGCGTGAAGACTCGATATTGCTTAGGATATTTTTGAATTTATCGTATGCCTCAACTAAAGGCTCAAGTTCTCTATATTCCTTATTCAGGCTGACATATTTTTTCATATCAGCAATTACAGCGGGGTCGGTAATCTGCTGTCCAATCTCCTCGAATTTATGCCTTAACCCCTCTAATTTCCTTAAAATTGAATTTTCTTCCATGACTATTTATAAAATTGCGTGCAAAGGTAGCTATATTTTTGAAAATGGGATTCTTAAAGGATATCTAGTAATTAAACTCCCCGAATGGGCTTTTAATAGTTAACATATTACCATTATGCTTTGAGCAATATCCAACAATTTGCGCTTCAACCCCAAACTCATTTGAAATGGCAATTATATCTTTGGCAAACTCAGGCTGTACATATATTTCGAAACGATGGCCCATATTGAATACCTTATACATCTCATGCCAATCGGTTCCAGATGTTTCTTGAATAATTCTGAAAAGTGGTGGAACTGAGAAAAGATTATCTTTTACAATATGCAGATCACTAACAAAGTGCATTACCTTTGTTTGTGCTCCACCTGAACAGTGAACCAAGCCATGAATAGCAGGATGATAGTTCTCGAGCACCTCGCGAATAATTGGTGCATAAGTTCGGGTTGGAGAGAGCACCATTTTCCCAGCAGTAATTCCAATCTCCTCTATCATATCTGTTAAACGGTATTTGCCGCTGTAAACAAGATCACTAGGAACATTCGAATCGTAACTCTCTGGATATTTTTGAGCAAGGTAGTTTGAAAAAACATCGTGCCTTGCAGATGTTAGACCATTGCTTCCCATTCCCCCATTGTATTCGCTCTCATATTTAGCTTTGCCAAATGAGCTGAGACCTATTATTACATCGCCATCCTGAATATTCCCATTTGATATTATTTTTGAACGTTTTGCCCTTGCAGTAACCGTTGAATCAACAATAATGGTTCGAACTAAATCGCCAACATCGGCAGTTTCTCCACCTGTTAAAACAATTCCAACACCTAAATCGCGTAGCTGCTGGCAAAGCTCTTCCGTTCCATTTACAATTGCAGATATTACCTCGCCTGGGATAAGGTTTTTATTTCGTCCTATGGTTGACGATAGCAAAATATTATTGGTAATGCCTACACAAAGCAGATCGTCGAGGTTCATAACGATTGCATCCTGAGCAATGCCTTTCCATACCGACATATCACCAGTTTCCTTCCAATACATATATGCCAACGACGATTTAGTTCCTGCTCCATCGGCATGCATTACAGTGCAATACTCATCATTACCTGTTAAAATATCAGGAACAACTTTGCAAAATGCTTTAGGGAACAGCCCTTTGTCGATGTTTTTAATAGCGGAATGCACATCCTCTTTTGAGGCAGAAACTCCACGTTGGTTATATCTTGATGTATTATTCATCGTAAATTTGTAAAATCGTGCAAAAATATAAAAAGAAAAGCAAATGATAGTTATTTCGTGTAACTCGTCACTTATAACTTGTCACTTTCCAAAGTCACTCTATTTTAAACATATCCTTCTTCGACTCGTTCTTTAAACCAGCCTGCTCCGCAGCATCAACCAGATAGATTTTAATATTGGCCTGTTTCTCATCATCCACAAAAATCAAAAAGAAGTTAGCCTCTTTTTTGGTTGTAACCTGTAACCATAACCCAACCTTTGTTACATCTTTGGCTTCGTAAACATAGAAAACAAGCAAATCTGCATCTTCTGGCTTATCAACTGGAAAGACTTTTACCTGAGCCGAATCGATAGTGCTTACCTCAAAATACCTTTGTGCTTGACCTCTAAAAGCCAATGCAAAAAGCAAGAATAGAAGCAAACAAAAGCGATTCATCACAAAACTCTCCTAGCACTATATAAAAAAGGAGCTCGAAAGCTCCTTTAAGATTTTATACTGAAATAGTTATTGCTTACCAGAAACTTTATAGTCTGTACGTAAAACTTTGAATTCGGTTCTACGCGATATCTGGTAAACTATCTCCTTTTTGTCATTGTCTAATCCATCAATTAACTTTTGATCAAGGCTAGCACCAGCAACCATAAATGGATACTGCGCAGCTAGATTTAAATCGGCAGTTTTTGGTTGTGATTGAGCATAACCTTTCGCTTTAAGCCTATCAGTAGCAATCCCTTTTTCGATTAAGTAGTTAACTACTGCTTGGGCACGTTTCTGAGAAAGTTCATAGTTGTACTCCAACGATCCACGACTATCGGTATGGGAACCAAGCTCGATAGTGATGTTAGGGTTGTCATTAAGAATTTCAATCAGCTTTTCAAGTGCAACTATCGACTCGGGTCTTAGTTGCCAGCTATCGTAATCGTAGAAAATATTTGGAATTTCAATTGGTTTCTCTGTAGAAGTTAACGCAATTGCTGCTGTAAAATCTTTGCTTTGGTTCAACCCGCGAGTGGTCTCCTTGGCCTTATTATTCAAGTATCCCTTCTTAGATGCTATTACAACATAATCAGTATTGGGGTTAAGCATAAATTTGAATGAACCATCGGTACCCGTTTCGGAGGTAGAAATAATACCATCGCTACCAACAAGTTTAACCGTTGATTGGGCAATTGGTTTTTGGGTTTTATCATCGTTAACCTGACCAATCATGTTGAAGATAATTGGAGGTAAATAGAAAAAGTAGATATCATCTGCACCTCTGCCACCAGCTCTGCGAGATGAAAAATACCCTGCTTCGCGTTCCTTTTCGAATACAATTCCAAAATCATCAGATGGTGAATTAATTGGAAATCTCATGTTTTCAACATTCCAACCATTTTTATCGTTTGGCTTGGCTCTAAAAACATCTAAGCCTCCAATACCAGGTTGCCCATCGGAAGAGAAGTAAAGTGTTCCATCAGGATGGATAAATGGGTACATGTCATTTCCTGAAGTGTTGATATCACCACCAAGGTTAATAGGCTCTCCCCAGTTGTCGGTTTCTGAAGTGCGAGTAACCTTCCAAATATCTATCCCTCCAAATCCATTAGGGATATTGCTTGCAAAATACAATGTTAATCCATCCTGAGAGAGTGACGGATGGGCAACAACCATACTGTCAGATGTCAACTTTACAGGCTCAGGAGTAAGCCATCCACCTTCGCTCTTCTTCGAAGTCATAATCTCACAACCAAGTTTCTCACGCTTGCTCACTCTGCAACGAGTAAAGTAAAGGGTATTGAAGTCTGAGCTTAAAGAGCAGGAGCCTTCGTCGTAAACTGTATTTACAGCAGCATCAATGGGTTTAGGGCTACTCCAAATGCCTTTAGCATCGCGCTCGGTGTAGTAAATATCGGTGAAAAGTTCGCCTGTTGCAGCAGAAACTTTTCCTCCCGTTGACCCATCGCGAGAAGAGGTGAAAAACAAAGCACTGTAGTCGTCTGAACCGTAAGCTGGGCTAAACTCGCTTTGCTTAGTATTGATACTTCTAACATTAGTTAATTCATAGCCCGAAGGAGTAGCAATCCATTGTTTTGCAAGTTCGCATGAGCGAATACCAACATCTGCAAGCTTATCGTTTGGTACAAGTTGTTTGTATTGTTTATATTTTTCAAGTGCATCATCGTATTTCTCACCCATTTTAAGCATCTCTGCATAATAGAAATAAGCCTTGGGGTCGGCAGTATTACGAAGAATTGCTTTTGCGTACCAAAGTTCAGCCTGACGAGCATTCCCAATTAAACGATAGCAAGTTGCTATTTTATTGAGATACTTCGAGAGCTCAGGCTTGTCTTGCTGTATCTTATCGAGTTCGCCTTTATAAAGCTCTATTGCTTCAAAATATGCGCCAGCTTTAAAAAGTGCATCGCCCTTTTGAAGTTTAGCGTTTTGTCCCTGTACAACAGTTAACCCAGCTAAAAAGAATACGAAACCAAATATGTATTTTTTCATTGCCAAAACTTTAGAATGGCTATTTATTAAGATGTTTATCAAAAACGGTGTAAACAAATTATTATTGTTTTACACAAACTGTGTAAAAGTAAGCAATATTTCTAAAATAAGAAATTGTAGAAGTGGGTGGTTATAAAAAAGTTTCACACAACCCTATCTCAATGATGAGAAGGATTGTGTGAAATATTCTGAAATTATAATACCAATATCAAATTTAAATTATGTCAATTTCAGAGATAACACTACCTAATAAAAAGAAGCTCACGATATTTTGGTAATGGCCACATCTCGTCATCAACAATAAGTTCAAGCTTATCGATGTGGGTTCTGATCTCCTCTAAAAAAGGCTTAACTCGCTTTGCATACTCCTGTGCACGTGTTGGAAAATCATCGATAAGATTAAGTTCCTTTCGCGTTTCGTCCATTTGAGGAACAAGCTCACGCACGGCATTGATATGTTCAGATATTCTTTTAATAGTTTCAATCTGATTATCTGCAATAGTTTTGTATTCGCCATTAGGAAATATCTCTTTCATACCCTTTACGTTATTAATTATCACGTTTTGATATGCAATAGCCGTTGGAATTATATGATTTAGAGATAAATCGCCAAGCACTCGCGCTTCGATTTGCACTCTTTTAACGAATATTTCGTTGCGAATATCGTATCTGGCCTCTAACTCACGTTCAGTAAGTATTTTATTTTCGGCCATCAACTTAATAGTTGATGTAGTTAAGAATGTTTTAAATGCCACAGTAGCATCGGGCATATTCGATAATCCACGTTTTGCAGCCTCATCAACCCATTCTTGGCTGTACCCGTTCCCTTCAAATCTTATTTTCTTTGATTCGATAATCGCCTTGCGAAGGCATTGGAAAATCGCTTCATCTTTTTTAACCCCTTTTTCGATTAGCTTATCAACCTCAACTTTGAACTTATTTAGCTGATCGGCAACCGCTGTATTTAATACAATCATTGGCGAGGCACAATTACCCGATGAGCCAACTGCTCTAAACTCAAATCGGTTGCCAGTAAAAGCAAAAGGTGAAGTTCTGTTTCTGTCGGTATTATCTAAAAGAATCTCAGGTATTTTTCCAATGATATCGAGCTTAAGCTCCGTTTTTTCATCTGGAGTCATTTTACGATCCGAGATTCTTTGTTCCAAATCGTCCAAAACGCTATTCAGCGTTTTACCAATGAAAACCGACATGATTGCTGGAGGTGCCTCATGAGCGCCCAAACGGTGTGTATTTGGTTCGCTAGCAATGCTGCCCAAAAGCAAATCGGCATGATCATGCACAGCCTTAACAGTATTTACCAAAAAGGTTAAGAATTGAAGATTGTTTTTAGGAGTGCCGCCTGGTGAAAGTAAGTTGATACCTGAATCGGTCATCATCGACCAGTTGTTATGCTTACCCGAACCGTTAATCCCCTTGAATGGTTTTTCGTGAAAAAGAACTCTGAAATTATGTCTGCGGGCAATCTTTTCCATCAACGACATAATCAGCTGATTGTGGTCAACTGCAAGGTTTGCCTCTTCAAATATTGGGGCACACTCAAATTGGTTTGGCGCAACCTCGTTATGTCTTGTTTTTACAGGAATTCCTAATTTATATGCCTCCATCTCAAAGTTTTTCATAAAGGCAGATACCCTCTCAGGAATTGAACCAAAATAATGATCCTCGAGCTGTTGATCTTTTGCCGCAGCATGACCCATCAAAGTTCTTCCAGATAACGCCAGATCGGGGCGGGCATTGAAAAGCGATTCGTCAACTAGGAAATACTCCTGCTCCCAACCTAAAGTTGCAAATACTTTTTTAACATCCTTGTCGAAGTATGAAAGCACTGAAACAGCAGCTTTATCTAACGCGTTTAGCGATTTTAGATGCGGTGTTTTAAAATCTAAAGCTTCGCCTGTATAAGAAACAAAAATTGTTGGTATACATAGTGTGTTCTCAAGAATGAAGGCTGGTGATGTTGGATCCCAAGCTGAGTAACCCCTTGCCTCGAATGTGTTACGAATACCACCGCTAGGAAAACTCGACGCATCAGGCTCTTGCTGAACAAGGAAATCACCGCTAAAACTTTCTATGGCTTCGCCATTTTTATCAAGAGCAAAAAAAGCATCGTGCTTTTCAGCCGTTGCTCCATTCAGCGGATGGAACCAGTGCGAGTAGTGCGTAGCACCTTTCTCTATCGCCCAAGACTTCATGCCAGCTGCTACCTGGGATGCAATCTTACGATCAATTCTGCGACCTTCATCAATAGCGCTAACAACGCTATCGTACGCCTCGCGCGAAAGGTATCTCTTCATCTTAGCGCGATCAAATACGTTGATCCCAAACACATCGGAGATGCGATTCGAAGCAAAATCAACCAATACAGGGTTACGATTTACCGCTTCATCAATTGCCTTAAATCTTAAGTGTGCCATATTGAATATTTTTTTTACAAAAATATATATTTTCAACAACACACCCCTATTTTTTTATTAAATATTTTATATTTTTATATTTTCATAAACACTACCCCCTGTTTTTTAATGATTAATTTTATTTTTTATATTTTTTCAAAAAAAATCTCACAAAGTGTTTCTTTAATTTTTAAAAAATAAGTTGCAAAGATTTTATCATCACCCAATGACCCATCTTAAAAAAGGATAACTTTGTTGGTTTTTAAACCGATAAGCTAAACTTTTAATGGCTTACATTGTTTTCATCTAAAATGTTTTTTATCAATTATTTATGGAGAAGAAATCGAAAGTTTTACTAATGATCCTCGATGGTTGGGGAATTGGAAATAAAGGAAAGTCGGATGTAATATTCAACGCAAACCCAGAATATATTAACTCGTTAACCAAGAACTATCCAAATGCTCAGCTGCTAACCAGCGGTGAGGATGTTGGCTTGCCCGAAGGGCAAATGGGTAACTCCGAGGTTGGTCACCTTAATATTGGGGCAGGGCGCGTAGTTTACCAAGATTTAGTTCGTATCAATAAGGAGATTAAGGATGATGTAATTGGAAAAAATCCTGTTTTGGTAAACGCGTTTAACTATGCAAAGGAGAAGAACGTTAGCGTACATTTCCTTGGCTTAGTTTCTGATGGTGGCGTTCACTCGCTCGATAAACACCTATATAAACTTTGTGACTTGACAAAAGATTACGGTTTAAATAAGGTATATATCCATGCCCTAACCGATGGCCGTGACACCGATCCTGAAAGCGGGCTTGGTTTTGTTAAAAATCTGGTAAATCATCTTAAAACCAGCAACGGCCAAATTGCCTCGTTAGTTGGAAGATACTATACCATGGATCGCGATAAGCGCTGGGAAAGAGTTAAGGTTGGTTACGACCTTTTGGTGGAAGGAAAAGGAGAGCCTACTAAAGATATCGTTGCGGCAATTGAAGAGTCATATAAAAATGGGGTAACCGATGAGTTTATTAAACCCATTGTTTGTGTTGATGATAAAGGAGCCCCCATTGGCAATATTAAAGAGGGTGATGTGGTTATCTGCTTCAACTTCCGCACCGATAGGTTACGCGAGATTTCAATTGTTCTTACACAAAAGGATATGCCAGAATTTGGCATGAAGACTTTACCGCTTCATTATGTTACAATGGCTCGCTACGACGATACATTCAAGAATGTAAACATTATCTACGAAAAGGATAACCTTATAAATACACTTGGCGAAGTAGTTGCAAATGCTGGCTTAAACCAACTTCGTATTGCTGAAACCGAGAAGTATGCTCACGTAACATTCTTCTTCTCTGGTGGTCGCGAGGAGGTTTTTGCAAATGAGAAACGAATTCTTATCCAATCACCAAAGGTTGCAACCTACGATTTACAACCTGAAATGAGCGCTTTCCTCGTAAAAGACGCCATTGTTGAGGAGCTAAAGACACAAACCAATGATTTCATCTGTCTAAACTTTGCCAATGGCGATATGGTTGGGCACACAGGAATCTATGAGGCCATAACCAAAGCCGTAAAGGCTGTTGATAGCTGCGTTCACGATGTGGTTGAAACTGCAAAAGCAAATGGTTACACCGTTATTATTATTGCCGATCACGGCAATGCCGATTTCGCTGTAAATGCTGATGGTTCGCCAAACACAGCCCACTCGTTAAACCCTGTACCTATTATTCTTGTCTCAGATAAATATAAAAAGGTAGAAAACGGAATCCTTTCGGATGTTGCCCCAACAATACTTTCGATTATGGGATTGCTTATTCCTTCGGAGATGAGCGGCAAAGTGCTTTGCAAATAATTTGGTATACAATGATTCAAATTGACGACAAAATATTAAGTGCCGATATAATCGAGAAGCATTTCTGCTGCGATTTGGCAAAATGTCACGGCGCTTGCTGTGTTCATGGCGATTCTGGAGCACCAATGACTCAAGATGAGGCTTTAATACTCGAAGATATTTTCGATGTAATAAAAAAGTACATGAAGTCCTCTGGTGTAAAGGCTGTTAAAGCGCAAGGTGTTGCAGTTATTGATAGCGATGGTGATTTGGTTACACCTTTGATCGATGGCAAAGAATGCGCTTATTGCATCGAGGAGAAAGGCATCAGCCTCTGCGCCATTGAGAAAGCATGGCTCGATAAAAAGGTCGATTTCAGAAAGCCAATCTCATGCCACCTTTACCCTATCAGGGTTAAAGATTTCACCACTTTCAAAGGACTTAATTACGACCAATGGCATATTTGTGAGCCAGCAAGAGCTTTAGGGAAGAAATTGGATATGCCAGTTTACAAATGCCTTAAAGATGCCATTGTAAGGGCATACGGGGAAGATTTTTATCAGCAGATAGAAGAGGCAGCGAAGTTATTGGAGAATAAAAATGAGTAGTAATTAGTTTGTAGTCATTAATATAATTAGAAATAATAAATTTCAAGAATATGGATAATATCAAAAAGTACATCGACGAGAATAAGGATAGGTTCCTTGAGGAGCTTTTCGGGCTAATCCGTATCCCTTCAATCAGCTCGCTTAGCGAAAATAAGCCCGATATGATTAGGGCTGCTGAGTATTGGAAAAAAACCATTCTTGCCGCAGGTGCCGATAAGGCTGAGGTTATGCCAACCGATGGCAACCCAATTGTTTATGGCGAAAAGATTATCGATCCAAAACTTCCTACAGTCCTTATCTACGCTCATTACGATGTAATGCCAGTTGACCCAATCGACCTCTGGAAATCTAAGCCTTTCGAACCTGAGGTTCGCGATGGCAGGATTTGGGCTCGTGGTGCAAACGACGATAAAGGTCAATCGTTTATCCATGCTAAAGCATTTGAGTTGATGGTTAAAACCAACACTTTGCCCTGCAATGTTAAGTTTATGATTGAGGGTGAAGAGGAGATTGGTTCATCAAGCCTAACAAAATGGTGTACTGTTAATAAAGATCTATTAAAGGCTGATGTTATACTTGTTTCTGATACCTCAATGATTGATAAGGATACTCCTTCAATTACAACAGGACTAAGAGGCTTAGCTTACATGGAGGTTGAAGTAACCGGACCAAACCAAGATTTACATTCGGGCCTTTTCGGAGGAGCCGTTGCCAACCCTGCAAACGTACTTGCTAAGATGATTGCATCGTTGCACGATGAGAATAACCATATAACCATTCCCGGTTTCTACGATGATGTTCTAGAAGTTGATGCCGAGGAGCGTGCCGATATGGCAAAAGCACCGTTTGATCTAGTGAAATACAAAAAGGCTCTTGATATTGAAGAGATACATGGCGAGAAGGGTTACACAACAATTGAACGTACAGGAATTCGTCCAACTTTAGATGTAAATGGCATTTGGGGTGGCTATACAGCCGAAGGTTCAAAAACTGTTCTTCCATCTAAAGCATTTGCAAAAATTTCGATGCGCCTTGTTCCAAACCAAGACCATAAGAAAATTGCTAAACTATTCCAAGAGCATTTCACCGCCATTGCGCCAAAAAGCGTAAAGGTTAAAGTTAATGCACACCATGGTGGACAAGGTTACGTTGCTCCAACAAACACGGCGGGTTATAGGGCTGCAAGCCAAGCCTTGGTTGAGGTTTTTGGTAAAAAACCAGTTCCATTCCGCAGTGGAGGAAGTATTCCAATTATTAGCACTTTCGAGAGCACTTTGGGAATCAAATCAATCCTTTTAGGATTTGGTCTTGAGTCGGATGCAATCCACTCACCTAATGAGAATTTCTCTGTTGATCTGTTTTTTAAAGGGATAGAAGTTGTACCCCGGTTCTTTAAATACTTTGCTGAATACTCTAAAAAGTAAAATACTAAAAAAGGGAGCGAAACGCTCTCTTTTTTATTTAAGGCTCAATCATTCAGTATAATGTATTTTTAGCTATATTCGTATCTCAATAAAATTAACTGCCATGAAAGCTCTAAAGTTTAAAACCCTATTGTTAGTTGGATTACCAATTTTAGCATTACTTCTTTCATGTTCAAAAGTGGAAAAGCCCAAGAAGCCTGTTGATATTTCCGTATTACAGGAAAAAGCAAAGGTTAGCGTAAACAATTGGGTGAGAAAACATCCCGAGGATTTTGTTAAATACAAACCCATTGCATTCGAGTCATTTACTGCACGTTATGAAAGGACTGACATGACCTCTTACCTTTCCGATAAACTTGAAGAAGAATTGGCAAAACCTATTATTAATAAGCAAAAAATTGACAGCCTTAAGACTCTACTTGAAAAGAATAAAGGGATTCTAATGGGTTATACCATCCTTCATAAGTATCAAACAAAAACAGTTGCAGGCGAAGTTATTAAACATGAGGATTTAGTATTTCTCGATTCTACATTTCATGTTGCAACAATCCTCAACCCTGATGCTTATGATATGATAATGGATTTAAAGTTGATATTTAGACCCGATTCGGTTCAAGAGAAGAAGTAAAAATAAAAAAAGCCTCAGAGTTTCTGAGGCTTTTTCAGTGGTGCCACCAGGAATCGAACCGGGGACACAAGGATTTTCAGTCCTTTGCTCTACCAACTGAGCTATGGCACCATTGGCAATTGCGGTGCAAATATATATGTTTTTTGTTTATCCCAAAAACTTTATCGCATTCTAGATACATTTTTTTTAATCATTTAAATTTCATCCCTAATTATCAATCTATTATCAAATAAAAAAGTTGTAAAAATATAAACATTATCGTTTGATTTTGGATAAATCCTTTGCTCGTTACCATCTTTTCGAGTAGGTTTGCGCACTAATTTCATCACGATGGATTTTGAATCCCATACTTTACAAAACGGCATTAGAGTAGTTCATAAGCGCAGCGATTCACCCGTTGCGCATTGCTCCATTATGATTAATGCAGGTACTCGTGATGAACTTGATAATGAGCAGGGCATTGCACATTTCATTGAACATGTTGTATTTAAAGGTACCAAGAAACGCAAGGCGTACCATATCATGAGTCGAATGGAGGATGTTGGTGGTGAACTAAACGCCTACACAACCAAGGAGGAAACAGTAATTCATGCAACCTTCCTTAAAGATGACTTTGACCGTGCAGTTGAGCTAATTGCTGATATAACATTTCGCTCAACATTTCCTGAAAAGGAGATAAAAAAAGAGAAAGAGGTTGTTATTGATGAGATTAACTCATATAAGGATAACCCATCAGAGCTTATATTTGATGAATATGAGGAACTTGTATACGAAGGGCATCCATTTGGATTAAACATTTTAGGAACTAAAAAGTGTATTAAACGATTCACAAGAGCAGATATTCAACGATTTATTGAAAGGAATTATAACACCGATCAGATTGTTTTTTGCTCAATAGGAAATATCTCATTTACAAGGGTTCAAAAGCTGGCCGAAAGA